>JBILNU010000015.1:0-21891 GCA_044374815.1 Flavobacterium sp. | reverse complement strand
CTAGGTTTTCATCTAATGCCAACGCAGTTTCCCAAAGTGTTCGATCCCAATAAAATAATTTTGGAAAATATTCAAAAGCAATCCCATTCATATTGGTAAATCCCGCATGAATAAACAAGCGGTTTTGGGAGTCGAGATAATAATTTTCTAAAGAAGATAAAAAAGCCTTATGAGCCGTTTTCGTAATTTCTGAGACAGAAGCATAGGCTTTCACTGTAGCCTCTCCACCATGGTTATACCAAATGGATTCATTAAAATTTTCAAAATTTTCAGAGAGCCAATCCAGTACCAACTCATCATGGTTGCCTTTAATAAAAATACATTTTTGACGCTTCCCAAGTTCAATTAAATAATCAATTACTTGAGGAGATTCACCCCAGCCATCTACATAATCACCTAAAAAAATTAGGTTGTCCTTTTGAGTTACTTTGGCGCGATCCATTATTTGAAGTAAGGCGCGCAAGCCGCCATGAATATCTCCGATAACTAGTGTTCTGCTCATAATGGATACAAACTTATACAAAGTAGGCCAAAAAACAACAATTTGTATTTGTTTAAATTAGGTTAAATATTTTGGCATTTCTTTTTTCATTTCAAAAGAAGAAGTATATTTGAAAAACAAAAATTTTAAATGTTATGAATTCAAAAAATCCATTTTTTAAATCTGATACTTTTAGTAGTAACAAAGTTCATGATGCAGTAATTATGGACATGGATCAAACCATGACAGTTGCGGGCACAATCAACAAAAGTTTTATTCTTTTATTATTGTTAGTGATGGGTGCATTTGGCACTTGGAACATGGTCTCTAATGATCAAAACCCTATGATTTTTACTATTGGAGGTGCTATTGTTGGTTTTATTTTAGTATTAATAACGTCATTTAAACCCCATCTTTCAACTTATTTATCTCCTGCTTATGCAATTTGCGAAGGGTTATTTATTGGTGGGATTTCTGCCATTTTAGACCAAGTTTACCCAGGTATAGTTATTCAAGCAGTAACGTGCACTTTTGTAACGTTTTTAGTTTGTCTTGGATTGTATAAGTTTAAAATTGTTCAAGTAACCGAAAGATTTAGATCTATTGTAATTGCTGCTACTGTTGCCATTGCAATCTACTATTTCTTCTCTTGGGTACTAACCTTTTTTATTAGTTTTCAACCTATTCACTATGGAAATTCTATGGCGAGTATTGGAATTAGCCTTTTTGTAATTGTAATTGCTGCTTTAAATTTATTTTTAGATTTCGATCAAATTGAAGAAGGAGCTGCTCAAAGAGCTCCAAAATATATGGAGTGGTATGGTGCTATGGGATTAATGATTACTTTGGTTTGGCTTTATGTTGAATTTTTAAGACTATTATCTAAATTATCTAAAAAATAATATCTCAATAATACTAATACAAAGCCGTTCTTTAGGGAATGGCTTTTTGTTTTTTATCCCTTTTTTTATGTCTACTAACTGTTTTTTTGCATTCGTATTTGTGCTGTTTATTGCAGTGCCTTTGCGTGCACAAAAAATAGAAGATTGGAATCCAAAAAAAATAGACACTACTTTATTAACCGCTGTTAACCTTTCAAAAAACACCCTCGAAAACAACAACTCTTTGTTTCCGTTTTTGGCTAAATTGTATAAGATTAAACATTACAGCAAGGAAAACGCGGTGTTTGTTCATATTGGGGATTCTCATATTCAAGGGGATGTAGCTACTTCGGTAATTCGGAATGAATTGCAAAATTATTTTGGTAATGCCGGCCGCGGCATGGTTTTTCCGTATCAGGTTGGAAAATCAAATGCGCCTTATGATATTTTTTCAAGTAGTAAAAGCGAATGGAGAAGCAGCAGATTGGCACGCCCCGACACTACAATTACGTGTGGTATTTCGGCTTTTGGAATGCAATCTCAATGTCCAGATCCAGAGTTTAACTTTGAATTACGCCCTGTAAACGGTGTCAAAGATTCGTTTGATAAAGTACAATTGTTTTTAGGCGGACCCGTTTCCGAATTGTATTTGGAATACAATGATTGTGATGCCGAAAATGGCTGCTTTGCTTCGGCTCCAGATCATACCATATTAAATTTAAAGGCGCTCACATCGGGTTTCCGACTTGCGTTTCCTACCAACGACACCATTCATTTTTATGGTGCTTCTTTAGAAAAAAGAGATGCTTGCGGAATTATTTATCACAGCATTGGTGCTAATGGAGCTAAATATTCGGATTATAATAAAACTTCTCAATTTTGGAAACACTTAAAGAAATTAAGAGCCGATTGTTTTATTGTTTCACTAGGAACTAATGAGGCTCAAGACCTAAATCTAACTTCAGAAAGTTTTATAAATGATGTGAAAATTATGGTGTCTAAATTGCGTATGGCCTCACCGGATGCCTGTATCATTCTAACCACGCCTCCTGTTTCTTATTTTAAGAAAAGTAAGCCAAACCCAGCTTTAGAAACAATTACTGCTTCTCTTATAGAGTATTGTAATGCAAATAATATAGTTTATTGGGATTTATATTCTATTTCAAATGGGATAGAAGGTGCTTCAATTTGGAAGAAAAAACAATTGCTGCGACAAGATTTAGTTCACTTTTCTAGAGAAGGTTATACGCTGCAAGGTAATTTGTTCGTGGCTGCTTTCGCAAAAGTTTGGAACGATTTTTTGTGTAAAAACTACTAAAACTGTAAATAGATCGGCATTACCGGTTTTGCGCTTTTAAACACTGAATACAGCGCAATAAAAACATACATTCCTACCAAGTAATAAACCATTGGAAAGTGTTTTTGTCTTTCGATAAATTTTTCTGAAATGCTATCCGGAATTAAATGAATGGCAAAGCCAATTCCAATCATACTGATTACGTATTTATAATTTTCTACATATTCGTAGGCACCATCAAAAGTGAATTGATACATTATTTGATGGATGAATTGCAGTGCAGTATCCAAATTACTTGCCTTGAAGAAAATCCAACAAAAACACACAAAATGGAAGGTAATTACCGCATAGAAAAAGTTACTCAACCCCGAAGGCAACAGCTTTACTTTTCCGAAAAGAAAAGTCCACATTTTATTGATCATTAACCCCGTTCCGTGAAGGGCTCCCCAAATGATAAAATTCCAGCTTGCACCATGCCAAAAACCTCCGATAAGCATGGTTAAAAATAGATTTATATTGGTTCTGAATTTACCCTTACGATTTCCACCCATGGAAATATATAAATAATCACGCAACCAACTCGAAAGCGAAATGTGCCATCTGCGCCAAAATTCACTCACCGATTTACTTTGATAAGGCGATAAAAAGTTGGTTGGAATTGTGATCCCCATCCATTTTGAAATACCAATTGCTACATCACTATAACCACTAAAATCGCAGTAAATAACAATAGCATATCCGTACAAAGCCACCAAACATTCCAGTCCATTATGAAGATGAGGTCCGTCAAAAACATAGTTAACGAGATTCACCGAAATATAATCGGAGATGATTAACTTTTTAATCAATCCGGTAATGATTAAATAAAATCCCTTTGAAAAATCGGTGTCACTTACAAAATAATCTTTCTTTAATTGCGGGATAAAATCTTTGGCCCTAACTATTGGACCCATTACTAGTTTTGGAAAAAATGAAAGAAATAAAATATAGTTTACAATTCCTTTTTCGGGCTCAATTTCTCCTCGGTATACGTCAATGGTATAACTCAGATTTTCGAAGGTGAAAAATGAAATTCCTATTGGCAATAGGATGTGTAAGACATTAAATTTTAGTTCGGAAAAATTATTCCATACTTCAATAAAAAAATTGGTGTACTTAAAATAAAACAACAATCCGAGGTTGAAAACAACACTTAAAAACAATAAAAATTGTTTGCCTCCCCTTTTTTGTACTTTATACATCCAATTGGAAATTCCGTAATTAAAAAAAGCAGATAGAATCACAATAGAAACAAAACTTCCGCTCGCTTTATAGAAAAAATAAAGAGAAAATAAAGAAAGCACTATAGCTCTGTGCTTGTAGTTTTTTCTAAATAAGTAATAAAATAAGATGAAGGCCGATAAGAAATACACAAAGAAGCCATTGTTAAATAACAATGGATTTTGAGCATCATACAAAAGCTGCTCTTTTACGCTATTCCAATCTATTTCCATCATATAGAGTCGGCTTTAATTACAGGTGTTTTCGCACCTGTTACATTTATTTCTTTAGGCTTACTAATAGGTGCCTTTGGTATTTTTATTTTTTGAGTATCCTGTTTTAGCTTAACAGTTTCTTTTTCATTTACTGATGTTTTCTGAGAAACCGGTAGCTTAGATTTTTTATAAGCTACTGCTTTTTGATAATCACATATTAGGGCCTTGAAAATGGTTTTACTTACTGCTTTTGCTCCCCTAAAGTTAAAATGAATATAATCTTTATTTGCCAATTGAACGATGCTGTCAGCCCATTTTACAATAGTCCCGTTGCCACCAATTGATTTATAGAAATTATAAAACGGAATGTTGGTATCATAAGATAAACGAGCTTGAGTTTGAATTAATGAATCAATTCCGATGGCGGTTTTCCATTGTCCGTCATAATTAAAAGCTCTATCCGAACAGCTAAATAATAAAAACTCCGTATTTGGCATATTGTTTTGAAACTTCTTAATTACAGGGCGCATGCCTCGATAATAATAATCGTAATTGGTGTCATTAGGTTGGAACAATAAGTTCATTCCATATTGAAAAACAATTAAATCATAATACCCTGACTTATCCAATTCTGCCAATAAACTACTGTTTATTTTTTTAAGCTCTACTCCTGTAATTCCACGGAAAGAGTAATTGTCTAATACTATTCCCGATTGTGGCTCAGAACTAACCCCGTAAATGGGTGTATGCTTTGCATATATGGTAAACTTGGCTTTGCTTGAGGTTCCGCTTCCAACTAAAACACGGTTGAATTCGGAGTTGGCAGGAAATTTTTTAACAGAATCATTAATTTTTACAGCAATGGTATCACCTTTTCCGTAAAGCAGCCATTTTTGAGTTGATTGAGCACTATTTTTTTTCACATTATCACTAAATTCAACTCCCAAATTGGGGCTGTAAAAAGAATACCCAGATAAAAACAAACTAGAGCCATGTTCTTGTTTTTTAAAATTATCAACTTTAAAATCTCCGCTAGTAAAAACTTTAGCTGTTCTTCTAAAATCGGACGAAACGCAAGATATTGGCACATAACCAACTCCTTTTTGTTCACCGAAATAATTTTGTAGTTGCTCTCTGACATTTTGAGTGATAAAATCGCCCTCTATTTGGCTGTCTCCAAACCATGCAATTCTAATTTTAACTTTTTTACCTTCTGCAAGCTGCATAAGTTTTTGGCTAATTTTTGGTAAAGCCGGCGCTAAAGTATCTGCATTAAAGCGAATGAGTGTGTTTTTCTTTTGATAGGCATCCAATTCATTGATTACAAATCCACCTAATAAAGTAGTTTTAGAATGAGGCTTTGTTTTAATAGCACCTATTTTAGTTTTCTCTTTTACTGTAATATCCGAGATTAAATTCACATTTTTAAAATAAGGATAATAGGCGCCAATCTCTTTTGAAAAAACAGATAAAATCAGCTGAATGCTTGTTACCAATAAAATAAATAGGATTACTTTTTTGCTATGGTTCATGAACCTTAATTAGAATTGGGTTGTCTTAAATAGCTTTGTTTATCGGTTCAAAAAAATATGAATTTCTCGGCAAAAGTAAAAAAAAGGAAGCGTGTTTTACATTTTATATAAAAATAATTTATGCAAAGATTTTTAATAAAAATAAAATTTAAACCTGAAGTCGATTAAGATCTAAAATCCTTAGAGGACTTGTTTAATTATTTAATTTCATTTAATTTTTTTATTGAAAACAGAAATGCTATTTTTGATACCAATAGCTGATTTATGATAGAAATAGAAAGAAAATTTTTAGTTACCTCTTTGGATTTTATTGCCGAGTCTTCTGTGCAACATGCTATTGCTCAAGGTTATCTTAATTCCGATCCAGAACGAACTGTACGCATTAGAATTAAAGGTGAAAAAGGATATATAACAATTAAAGGCTCAGGAAATGAAACCGGAACTTCAAGAATGGAATGGGATAAAGAGATCTCCCTTGAGGAAGCCAAATCACTATTAAAATTATGTGAAAAAGGAGTTATTGAAAAAACCCGTTATGAAGTAAAGTCGGGAATTCACATTATTGAGATTGATGTATTTCACGGAGAAAATGAGGGCCTAATAATGGCTGAGGTGGAGTTAGAAGATGAAAATGAAGCTATATTAAAACCCAATTGGTTGGGAAAAGAGGTTACTGGAGACACGCGTTATTACAACTCCTATATTAGTTTACATCCTTTTAATATGTGGTAATTTAGTTTTGTAATATTTCCAAGCACACATTAATGTATCCCGCACCACTACTTGAGGCGATGGAAAAAAAGGCTTTTTTAGATAAGTCGATTTCTCTTCCCCTTACAAATGGTCCTCTGTCGGTGATTTCTACCACAACTGTTTTTCCTGTTGCAATATTGGTTGCTCTTATTTTAGTTCCAAAAGGAAGTGTTTTATGTGCAGCCGTTAGTTCGTACATATTATAAATTCTGCCACTTGCAGTGCGTCGCCCATGAAACTTATTAGCATAATAGGAAGCCCTGGCTGTTTTTTTGTAGGGTTTAAACTTGCCTTTATAGGCAGTAGCCGTATCGGTAATTACTAGAGTTTTTTCAGTTATTTTTTGTTTTTTCACCGAATCTTTAGTAATTATTTTAGCTTCTTTTTTTCCGATAAGAATAGATTGAGCAAAAAAGCTGGTGCCTAGTAAAGCAATAAGTATAACAAGAAGTTTGGTTATTTTTTTTTTCATCTTTGATGAGTTTTAATTTGATGTAAGTTCGTTTTTTGGCAAATAAACACCAATAGAACTATCGTATTAGAACCATAAATGCCATGGAATTCTGGCCAAAATTAGCAATAAACCTATTCCATAAAAGATAGAAATAGTTTTAAATTTTGCTTCGCTAGTAGTTACTTTCTTATGTTTAGACCAACCAATGGTGATGAATACTATTGCAATTATGTTTATTAGCGGATGCTCCAAAGCTGTAAGTCGAATAGCTGCATTGCTCATTTCACTTAAACCTGCTTTACCAAGTGGTGAAATAAAATAAAGCACCAATCCCACAAGTAATTGAACGTGAGAAAAAATCAAACCAAGCAAGGCAATTGTTCTGTCTTTAGAAGAGAATTCTTTTTTTGAAACCATTCCCAATACCGAATTAAGAGTGACTATTACCAATAATAAAAGCGCTAAATAAGCCCATCCTGAGTGAAATTTTTGAATAAATTCGTACATATAATTAATTTTTATTTTAACAAATATATAGAAAAAACAGAATAAAAAAAACCTCTTCTTTTAAGAAGAGGTTTTAATTTATAGAATAAGGAACTTATTAGAAATTATAAGTAATTCCAAAGTTCCATGTTCTTCCAAAACCAAACCATACTCTATTAGCATCAGCTACTCCATTGTATGTTCTACCCAACTGGTTGTATGTTTGACCTCCACTAGCAACATCGTCTGCAAAGATATTTGTCTGTGACTCTAGAATAAAAAACTCATCAAATAAGTTGTCTACATTTAACGTTAAACTAACTGAATCTTTTTTACCACTTCCAACAGCTAATACATAGTTTAAACCAGCGTCAAAAACATAATAAGATGGTAATTGTAAAGTTCCTTTATTTATTTGATTACTGAAACTTGCTGGATTAATATCAGCATACAATTTATCATAATAGTTTCCGGTAATATTGAACTTAAATTTTGGTAAAAATTCATAATCCAATCCAAGTGATGATGTTAATTGAGCTGCACTTCCAACTTTAACGTTATCTAAATAAACCTTAGTTCCAGTAGCAATAATTTCATTTTGATTGTTGAATGTATCTCCTGTTGATTCTCCTTTGTAAGACCAATCACCAATTGAAAACATACCATTAATTCTTAATGTAGCAATTGGTTTATAATTAAAGTCTAATTCTGCTCCTTGATGTAATTGGCTAACTCCGTTGAACACAAAATAACCTTGAGGATTAGTAGGTGCAGTATCTGCTCTACTTGTAAATCTATCGTCCCATTGTGTTCTGTAAACATTTACGTTAGCATTAAATTTAGAAGATCTAAATCCGTAACCAGCTTCAATACCTAATATTTTTTCATTAACAACGTCGTCATTCACTAAATTTCTACTATTTGGAAAAATAGCATCAATAAATGGCTGTCTTGAATAATAGCCAACATTAGCAAATACATTATGTTTGTTATTAAGATTGTAATTTGCTCCTAACTTGATATTTCCTCCCAACCTGTTTTGTTTTTCTGATGTTTGAATTGGATTGGTATTTGTATATAAAAATCTATCTATTCTTTGAAAATCTTGATTAGAAATTGCCCCTTGTACAAATGCAGTTAATTTTTCTGTAGCATATTCTGCTTGTGCAAATCCTCCAATCCAATTCACTAAACCATCCCAATTTCTATCAACAGCAGTGCTTTTTGTAGCATTGAAGAATGGATTTAACGAAGGCGATGCCGAAAAGGTTTCGTTAGTATAAAATGGATTATTATTAACATCTCTTGTATCCTTGTAGAAATCAGCTCCAAGTAAGTCATTAACATTTCTTACATGGATACCTTTATAAGTTCTATAATCAACACCTGCATCAATTGTTATTTTATTAAACTTTTTATTAATGTTCATAATACCTCCATACCAGTTATGAGAATTGATTCCAGAAATCATTGATATACCATTTGATCCTGTATTTACGTTTCCGAAACCAGCTTCTGGTGCTTTAGATGTATTTACAGTACCTGTAAAATTTGCATTTGGAATTGTAATTATTTGTCCTTGATTGTATTGACGAATTAATTCATAATTTACCAAACCATTAGCATCTCTTAATCGGTTATTAGCATAATTTAGATTAGTTGTACCGACTACAACATTTCCAAATGCTCCAGAACCACCACCACGACCCCATGAGCCATAAACTAATGCATTTAATTTAGTTGTACTATTAATATCCCATTCCCAATTTAATGAACCTACTGGTTTATGATAAAAGTTTCTTCTTATGTTATATTCTTTACCATCAAGATAACCCCAATCTTCGTTCCATCTTCTATTAGGTTTTCCATTTTCACCTCTGTTGATGTATCTTTGAATTGTTATACCTGTACTTCTTTGATTATGCCATTGAGGAGCACCTGTGAATGTAAATTCAAGATTGTGTTTCTTATTTATTTCATATCCAAATGCTAAAAAATAATTTTGCCCTTCAAATTTTGTTCCGTCTACATATCCTTCTCCTCCTGTTGAACTCAATAAGATAGATGCAGAAAGTCCATTTTTCATTTTTCCAGTTGAATAGTTAGCTACAAATTTACGATAGTTTTCATTTCCAGTCATTGTACTAACAAAACCACCTTCTTTTCTTTGTGAAGATTTAGTTACAATGTTTATAGTTCCTCCAACTGAAGAAATTGCAAGTCTAGAAGAACCTAAACCTCTTTGTACTTGCATTGAGCTAGCAACATCAGATAATCCTGCCCAGTTACTCCAAAAAACTCTTCCATTTTCCATATCATTAACTGGCATACCATTAATCATTACAGCAATATTTTCTTGCCCGAAACCTCTTACTGTTATTCTTGAATCACCAAAACCACCACTACTCTTAGAAGCGTACACAGATGGTGTTGAATTTAATATCTCAACAAATTCTTTATTCCCTAATTTTTGTTGTATTTCTGATGCTTTAATTGTTGAAACTGCAACTGGAGTTTTTCTGTCTTTTGCAATATCAAAAAGTGAAGAACCTTTTATTACCACGTCTTCCAATTGGTTAGAGTTAGAAACTAATTTAATAGTACCTAAATCTACAGTTTCTCCTTTGCTAACTTTAAAGCTAACAGTTTGAGATTGAAATCCTACATAAGAAATTACTACTTGACCTGAAGCAGCAGTAGTATTTAATGTAAATTTGCCATCAATGTCTGTTGAAGCTCCTGTTGTAGAACCTTTTACAATAACATTTACGCCTGGTAGAGCTCCTTTAAGCTCACTGTCTAGTACAGTTCCTTTAATTTTCCCTTGAGAAAACATGGTAGTAGCCATTAAAAGAAACATAATCGAAAATAAGTTAAATGTAATTTTTTTCATGTTTTTTTGTTTTTGTTTTTGTTTTATAACTTTTTGCAAATTTCAAACATTATAACTTTACAACTGTTAATTAATAGTTAACAAATCCACTTTTTGTGCATTATTCACAACCTTCAATTATTTATTATAAAATATCTAAAGTATTAATAATAAATCAATTAAATCAATAAAAAAAACCTCAATACTACTTCTAATATTGAGATTTTTAATTAGGATTACAAGAATTAGCTATTTATTTAAGAAATGATTTAGTAAAAAAGTGGTAGAACTATCGTGATTTGCCACTTTTTTATTATTTATTTCATCTAATATGGAGTTGGCCAATTGCTTACCTAATTCAACTCCCCATTGATCGTAACTAAATATGTTCCAGATAATTCCTTGTACAAAAATTTTGTGTTCGTACATAGCAACAAGACTTCCTAAACTTTCTGGTGTTAATTTATCGATTAGAATAGTATTTGTAGGTTTGTCGCCTGTAAATACTTTAAAAGGTTTTAAATAATCTGCCTTTGCTTTTTCTATTCTTTGTTTGTCAAATTCTTCTTGTACTTTTTCTGGAGTTTTCCCATTTAATAAGGCTTCAGTTTGTGCGAAGAAATTAGACATTAGTTTATTATGATGCTCTTGATCTCCATAAAGAGGTGAAACATACCCAATAAAATCGGTAGGAATTAATTTAGTTCCTTGGTGAATTAATTGAAAAAACGCGTGTTGCGAATTGGTTCCTGGCTCACCCCAAATAATGGTTCCGGTTTGGTAATTCACCGCCTTCCCATCTCTACCAATACTTTTTCCGTTACTTTCCATGATACCTTGTTGCAAATAAGGTGCAAGTTTTTGAAGGTATTGAGTATAAGGTATAATCGCTTCGCTTTCGGCGTCGAAAAAGTTGTTATACCAAATGCTTATTAATGCTAATAATACTGGAATATTTTTATCGAAAGAAGCTGATTTAAAGTGCTCATCCATTTGATTCGCCCCTTTTAATAATTTGTCAAAATTATCAAAACCAACAGCCAAACTTATCGATAATCCCACGGCAGACCAGAGCGAAAATCGACCCCCAACCCAATCCCACATGGGGAAAATGTTGTTGGCATCTATTCCAAATTCGGTTACTTTTTGAATATTTGTGGAAACGGCAACAAAATGTTTGGCAACATCTTCTTGATTCGCAGATTGTAAAAACCAACTTCTAATGGTCTCCGAATTGGTAAGTGTTTCTTGTGTAGTAAAAGTTTTAGAAACAATCACAAAAAGAGTCGTTTCAGGATTTACTTTTTTTAGGATTTCATTTACATGATCACCATCTACATTGGAAACAAAATGAACCTTTAAATGATTTTTATAATATTGTAAAGCTTCAACCACCATAGCTGGTCCTAGGTCGGACCCCCCAATTCCAATATTTACCACATCGGTAAAAGGTTTACCTGTGTAACCCGTTCTTATTCCCGAAATAACTTCATGAGAAAATTTTGCAATACTGTCTTTCACCGTATAAACTTCTTCCATTACGTTTTTCCCATCAACAATAAATGAAGCCGATTTTGGAGCTCGTAAAGCAGCATGTAAAACCGCACGATTTTCGGTTTGATTAATCAATTCTCCACTAAAACATTGCTCAATTGCTTTTTTTAATTGCACCTCTTCGGTCAAATTCAAAAGCAAATCAATAGTTTCAGAAGTAATGTTGTTTTTAGAATAATCAACTAAAAAATCATTCCATTGTAGATGAAAATTAGCAGCTCTTTCCGCATCATTTTGAAAAAGCTCTTTAATGGAATTGTGTTCCATTTTAGAATAATGAATTTTTAAATTTTGCCAAGCTTGTGTATTGGTTGGATTGGTGTTTGGTAAAGCCATATTATTTTATTTGAGGGACAAAATTAGATAAAAGAATAGATAAAAAGTCAACAAATGATTAATAAAATGTGATACTTATAAATGCAAACGATGTAGTTGATTCTTTTATTATTTGGATTTTTTTCTAAAAGTAATTTCGGAAACGCTATCTAATTCCCTTTTTAGTGGGCGCATGATTTCTTTAAAACGAGGTAAATTTCTTCCCTCCATAGTTTGTGAATTAGGTAATTTTAACTTTAAAGCATCTACTTGCACTCCATTTTTCCAGAATCGATAACACACATGAGGTCCCGAAGCCAATCCGGTGCTTCCTACTTTTCCAATTATATCTCCTTGTTTTACACGTTGCCCTCTGCGTACTAAAATCCTGGACATGTGAAGGTATTGGGTGGAGTAGGTCTTGTCGTGTTTTATTTTTACAAAATTTCCGTTTCCGGTGGTATAACCTGCTTGTTCTACAACTCCTGCCGCAGTAGTCATAATTGGAGTGCCAGTAGGAGCGGCATAATCAGTCCCTTTATGGGCTTTCCAAATAAGTTGCACAGGATGGAATCTATTTTTAGTAAAACGAGAGGAGATATTAACAAATTTGAGTGGTGCTTTTAAGAAAAAGTTTTTTAATGCTTTACCCTTTTCATCGTAGTAATCTGTTTTTCCATTACGTTCTTGTGCGAATGGGAAGGCATAAATTTTTTCTCCTTTGTACTCAAAAAATGCTGCCCTTAAACTATCAACGCCATCATAAACAGTATCATTAATATATCTTTCAGTAAAGCTCAAGGCAAATTTATCGCCTTTTCTAGATTTGAAAAAGTCGATAGACCAAGCAAAAACTTTGGTTAACCTGCCCGAAAGTGTAGGTTCTATTTTCATACTTCTCAAAGTTTGGGTTAATGAGCCGGTTAGTTCACCTGCTACAGTTCGAACTTTAAAAGTAAGCGGTCTTGTTTTTTTATATCCAATAATTGAATCGGTTAAATCAATTAGGTAGTAATCTAATCGAGTAGGTTGGTAAATAAGATACTGTAATTTATGGTATTTGTCTTTAGATCGTAAACATACATATGGCCGTTTGAAACGGACGCTAGTAGAAAACGAATCTTTAATTATTCGAATAATTTCTGAAGCTTTTCTTCCGTTAAGATTTTGTTTTTTTAGAATTTTTTCAAAAGTATCTTGACTTTGAATAGTGTCGTAATGCACATTAAAGTCATCATAATGGAAGCCAAAATCAACGATTGATTTTTGAGGTTCGGCATCTTCAATAACAAAATCTTCTTGCGAATTTTTACAAGAAGTTAGCGCTATAATTACACAAAAAAGAAATGCAAATTTTTTCAAAATGCCGATATTACTTTAACAATTTTCTCCCCAATTTTTCAACTCTTCTTCACTCCATAATTCAGGAAAGAAAATTCTTCTTTGGTATTTTGGATGCATGTATTTTTTCCAATCGCTTCCTCCCGTTGCTTCCCCAGATCCTTGACCGCTTTCAATATATTTTTTTGCAGCATTTAAATGCCCCATAACCCAAGTAATATTTACCGTTTTGTCATAATGTCTCATGGCGGCAATCAATTCGGTATTATTTTGATCGGCTTCCGGAAGTTGTTTGAATTTTTGCCAAAGATTGCTAGTATTATGTTCTTCCATATAGCGTAAAAATTCGGCTTTGTATTTTCTTTCAAATTCAAGAATTAAATAAGACTTTTCTCCAGTTTTATAATCTTTCCCCGCTGCCTGCCAATATAAATGTTCAAAGGCATGCGAGTAGGGGGTATTGCGATCAATAGTAGCTCTAAATCGGTGGTCAATTAAATTAATTAAATCGGTTGAAGCAAACTCAATTAATCGATATTGAGCACTTTGAAATCCACTTGCTGGAGTTAGCGTATTTCTAAATTTCATGTATTGATCAACCTCCATTCCATCACCCATAATAGTAAATGAAGTGGTTAACATATCAAAATAGCGGCTTATTCGCATTAATTTTTCAGCAAAAAAATGTGTTTCTGGCTTAACTGAGTTACAAACTTGATCTATTTCCCAAAGTATCATTTTGAATAGTAATTCATTTACTTGATGGTACATAATGAAAACCATTTCATCTGGCAAAACAGTTCTTTGTGTTTGTAGATTTAATAAAGCATCGGTTTGAATATAATCCCAATAAGTTATGGGCTTAGACCAAAGCAACCCTTCGAGATGGGTATCGGTTTTTTGATTTATCGAATCAAATTTATTTTCTAAATCGGCTAATAATTTTCCTGTTTCTGGTGTCATTGGGTTACTTTTATTGTAAACGGATTGGATAATCCTTTAAATGATTCTAAATCTGCTTTTAAAGATCCAACTGCTAAACTTGCTTTGATTCTTAGAGGCAACTTATTAGCATCATCTGAAACCCAAACCGTTAAACTCTCTTGTTCTTTAAAAACGCGTCCAGCTTGAACTAATGGTCTAAAAATCATACAAGGAACAACGCCAAATTTAGTTTCTAAATCTTCTTTTCCAACATATTTTAACTTAAATTTTGTTGTTTCTTGATCAAAAAACATGTCTATTGCTATTGATTCGCCAATTTTTAATTTATCCACATTTGGATGTTTTCT
Organism: Flavobacterium sp.; assembly: GCA_044374815.1. Classification (GTDB taxonomy): domain Bacteria; phylum Bacteroidota; class Bacteroidia; order Flavobacteriales; family Flavobacteriaceae; genus Flavobacterium. The sequence continues at coordinate 7,158 of JBILNU010000015.1, read as the reverse complement.
TAAATAATAAAAAGTGGAAACAATATCTTGAATGTGCTCTGGAGTATTGAAAGACTGACTGGTATTGTTTTTTAAATCTTTAACTAAAATGGTGTTTTTATCTTGATTGAAAAAACCTTCTTCATTTCTAGAGTAACCACCTTCATCTATTTTTCGAACATATTGGTAGGGTTTGCCAGTAACTTTATCAAAATAGCTTTCATAATTGTCTTCTACTTTAAAAAACCATTTAGACATTCCGGTAGTGTAACCTCTTCCCACGGCGTGGTATACTTTCTTGTTGTTTTTTACAGCTTCTTTTACTTCCAGAGTGGCATACCCAGCGGTTACCATTCCATAATGAATTCTAAATTTAAACCATTCGCCAGTATCAAATGCTGTGTCTTGGAGGGTATCAAAACTTATAGTGAGAAAAAATAGGGCAAGTACAATTATTTTTTTCATAGGAAATAGTATTTAGGGCTTACCTATAATAACGCAATTTCTGTTCCAAATATATTAAAACAAAAAAACTCCATCAAATTTATGATGGAGTTTTTGTACTATTAACCAACCTAAAAACTATAAATTATGAAAATTTATATAAAAAAATTAATGGAAACCACTCCTTTAGTTTTTTGTTGGTACAAAGATATTAAAGTTGTTAGATTATTCTCAGCAAAAAATCAACTTTAACATATTTTTATTAATAATACAACTACTATAACGATATATTATGTTTATTTTCTAATAAAATTAACAAATTATAATGTTCCACGCAATGCTTGTTCTCTTTCAATTGACTCAAAAAGTGCTTTGAAATTACCTGCTCCAAATCCTTTTGCGCCCATTCTTTGAATTATTTCAAAAAATAAGGTTGGACGATCTTCAACTGGTTTTGTGAATATTTGTAATAAATAACCATCTTCATCGGCATCAACTAAAATAGAAAGTTCTTGAAGTTTTTTAATGTCTTCTTTCATAATATCCATATGAACTCCAAGTCGTTTAGGGATATCATCATAATAAGCTTGTGGTGGTGGCGGTAAAAATTCTACGCCTCTTGTTTTCAATCCAGATACTGTTTCGATAATATCGTCTGTGGCAACTGCAATATGTTGTACCCCCGGGCTTTCATAAAAATCTAAGTATTCTTCTATTTGAGATTTTTTATTTCCTTTGGCAGGTTCGTTTATAGGAAATTTAATTCTACCGTTTCCATTAGACATTACTTTACTCATTAATGCAGAGTATTCGGTGTGAACTTGGGTATCATCAAAAGACAAGAAATTTTCAAATCCCATAATATCTTCGTACCATTTTACCCATTGGTTCATTTCGCCCCAGCCAACATTACCAACCATATGGTCAATAAATTTTAATCCTAATGAATCGGGGTTGTAATCGGATTTCCATTCTTTAAACCCAGGTAGAAATAGTCCATTGTAATTTTTTCTTTCTACAAAAATGTGAACCGTTTCACCATAGGTATAAATTCCAGAGCGAATTACTTCTCCGTTTTCATCTTTCTCAACGGTTGGTTCCATAAATGATTTTGCACCACGTTTTGTAGTTTCTTCCCAAGCAGAAGTTGCATCTTCTACCCATAGTGCTATAACTTTCACTCCGTCTCCGTGTTTACGCAAGTGCTCATTTATTGGAGAAGTACTGTTTAATGGAGTAGTTAAAACCAAACGAATTTTATCTTGTTTTAAAACATAGCTTACCGAATCACGAGATCCAGTCTCTAGACCGCGATAAGCATGCGATTGAAAACCAAATGCTGTTTTATAATAGTGAGCCGATTGTTTTGCATTACCTACATAAAACTCTACATAATCGGTTCCTAACAGTGGTAAAAAATCTTGTGCACCACTAAATATTTTTTCAAGTCCGTATTCTACGGATTTCACTTCTTTTGACATGTTTTTATAATTTTTATTTTTCGAATTTTGGCTTCGAAAAAGTTGCCATTAATAATTTATTCTACCCACGATATATAATATTTTCCATCGTCTATTCCCATGGCTTCTTCAGTAACCATTAACGGACGGAACGTATCTACCATCACAGCCAATTCTTCGGTAAACGTTTTTCCAATACTTCGTTCCATTGCTCCAGGTGCTGGGCCATGCGGAATCCCTTTTGGATGCAAAGTAATATGTCCTTGTTCTATGTTGTTTCTAGACATGAAGTCGCCGTCTACATAATATAATACCTCATCAGAATCGATATTACTATGATTATAAGGCGCAGGAATTGATTTTGGGTGGTAATCATAAAGTCGAGGAACAAACGAGCAAACCACAAAAGTTCCTGTTTCAAATGTTTGATGTACTGGAGGCGGTTGATGCACTCTTCCTGTTATAGGCTCAAAATTATGAATAGAAAATCCATATGGAAAATTATACCCATCCCAACCTACAACTCCAAAAGGGTGTGTTGCATAAATTACTTCATGCATCATTCCTTCTTTTTTGATTTTAACTAAAAAGTCCCCTTTATCATGGTGGGTTTCTAATTCTGTTGGTAATTTAAAGTCTCTCTCGCAAAATGGAGCGTGTTCTAAAAGTTGTCCAGAGTCATTTTTATATCTTTTTGGAGTATAAAAAGGCGCAAAACTTTCTACATAAAATAGTCTATTATCTTCGGTATCAAATTGTATTTGATAAATCATTCCACGCGGAATAATTAGATAATCTCCATATTCAAAAGAAATATTCCCCATCATGGTTCTTAATTTTCCTTTTCCTTTATGGATGAAAATCATTTCATCGGCATCGGCATTTTTATAGAAATATTCGGTTAGCGATTTTCGAGGTGCTGCTAATCCAATGGTACAATCTTTATTAACCAGCATGGCTTTTCTACTGTCTAAAAAATCATCTTCTGGTTTTAAATCAAAACCTTTTAGCAATAAAGATTTTATATTTTTTCCGATTGCAATTTTAGGTTCAACCGAATATGATTTTACAATTTCTTTTATTTGAGTTGGTCGATGCACCTCATATAATAAGGAGGAGTGACCATGAAATCCTTCGGTTCCAAAAAGTTGTTCGTAGTACAACCCTCCATCAGGGTTTTCAAATTGAATGTGACGTTTGGGAGGAATAGTCCCTAGTTTGTGATATATTGGCATTTCTTTTTGTTTAAAGGTTTGAAAAAATAAAGTTGGATGATATAAACTTTAGTTAACGCTCAAAAAGAAGTAAAACTCATTCTGGATTTCTCTTGATGAGGTATTTTAATTGAATAAGTAAATTGTCCCAATTTTTCATTCTTATAATTATTTGAAAAAAATCCAAAAGTGATAAGTTGACTTTTGGATTTTTATTTACAATTATTCTTGATTGTTTAGCTTAGCCTTATTTTTTCCGTAAATGAAATAAATAAATACTCCAATTACTAACCATCCTAGAGACAATATTTGAGCATCAATACTTAGATTAATCATTAAATAGGTATTGATTAAAATTCCGCAAGTAGCAATCACTGGCAAGAAAGGCACTTTGAATGGTCTTGTTAATTCAGGTTGTTTTTTTCTTAAAATCCAAACTGCAATACAAACCATAGTGAATGCAAATAAGGTTCCGAAGCTGGTCATATCTGCTAATTTATTAATAGGAGTAAATGCAGCAACTACTGCGATAACAGCTCCAAGAATTAATAAATTAGTTTTAGGGGTACCTGTTACTCCATGAATTTTAGAAAATACAGGCGGAATTAATCCGTCTTTAGACATTCCTAAAAATATTCTAGATTGACCCATAATCATAACCATTAATACCGATATCAACCCTACAGTAGCAGCAATAGTAACTACATAACCTGCCCAAGCTTGACCTGCAATATCAAAGGCATAAGCAACTGGGGCTTTTATCGCTTCTGGATATTTACCTAGTGGGTCAAAATCATTATAATTCATCATTCCGGTTAATACTAACGATACCAAAATGTATAAAAATGTACATACTAATAGGGAAGTTATAATTGCAAAAGGCACATCTTTTTTCGGGTTTATTGCTTCTCCCGCTTGAGTAGAAACGGCATCAAATCCTACATAAGCAAAGAAAATTGCCGCTGCTCCAGATATTACTCCTGTTATACCATAGGCTTCATGTGATTGTCCAGTAGCATCAACAATACTGGTTGCATCTGGGATAAATGGGTGCCAATTGGCTGTATTGATAAAGAAAGCTCCTGCGATAATTACAAATAACACCGCCGAAACTTTAAGCATTACAATAAGATTATTTGCTTTTGCAGCACTTTGAGTACCTTTAATTAATATAGAGATTACTAAAATAACAATAAAAAATGCCGGTAAATTCATTGAAAAACCTTCTCCGCTATAACTTGCAGGATCTGTTGTAAGCCAATCCGGAAGGTGCAAGCCAAACATTTTTAATAGTTTGTTAAAATACCCCGACCAGGATACCGCAACCGTCATCGATCCCATAGCGTATTCAAGAATTAATCCCCAGCCAATTATCCATGCAAAAAGCTCACCAATGGTTCCATAAGCATAAGCATAGGCCGAACCTTCAACGGGTAAAATAGATGCAAACTCAGAATAGCATAATGCCGCAAAAACACAGGCAACACCTGCAATTATAAATGATAATGCTAATGCTGGCCCTGCATGATAATAGGCTCCAGTTCCGGTAAGAACAAAAATTCCACCACCAATAATAGCGCCAATACCTATTGCAGTAAGACTCCATTTACCCAATACTCTTTTTAACTCACTTTTTTTCATATCTGCTTCAAAAGCAGAAACAGGCTTTACTCTCCAAATAGACATAGTGTAATTTTTTTATTTATATGCTCAAATATACTTTTTTTGTTTAATATTTCTACGAAAATAGAAATTTTCTACTTTTTAAAACCAAAAACCAACATTAAAACCAATAAATCCTTTCGGTAATTGTGGCGACCAAGAATATTTCATTTCAATGGGACCAATAACAGTTTCGAGTCCGTATCCAATTGCATAACCCGAGTATCTTGGGGTCGCTAACCAATTGCCTGTATTAAATAATTTATCTTCTACATTGGCATAATTAGCTGAGAAATTGATGTGGTTTTTTTTATAAAATTCAACATCCAATGTGGCAAGTGCTTTTACATAACTATTGGATGTAATACTTAAAAAATCATATCCATAAAATGATCGGATGTTGTTAATTTGGTTAAATCCAAACCCTCCAAGTGAAAAATCCAAGTAACGTGTACTGTTTTGTCCAAAAGAGATTCCGGCCTCCGACTCGAATTTTAAATTAATAAATTTATAAAAGGTATGAGTAATTCCAACTTGTGAACTGGCAATATTATACTTATTAAATTTATTGGTATAATTAGAGGAAAATAAATAGGATTGAATCGTACTGTTAAAATACCATCCTTTTTTTGGAAAGTATTTATTATCTAAAGAGTCGTATTTTAAGTAACCAAATACGCTGGTGTAATTACTGTTTTCAAAAATAGGATTGTAGTTCTCTATTGTTTTCGATCCGATTTTTAAGTACTTAAATTCAACACCTGCGCCTACTAAAAATTTTTCAGCAAAAATGGTTTGTAAATACGCTGAATTGGTCCAATCGGAATAATCTAAGTTCAATGAATTGATTCCAAGTTGATTGAAAAGGAGTCCGTCATTAAAGTCATTGGAAACATTTTTATTAAACTGATTGAAATAGGATTTAAATCCAAAACTAAAATAAAATCCATTATCAATATAATAATCGAGATTGTATCTAAAATTATCTCCAACTCCTAAATCTAATGACATCACATCGTTTCTAAAAAGTGATTTTTTTTGGGTAATATTCACTAAGGCAGCACTTTTAAAAAGTCCGTCAAAATGAAGACCAAATTTTAAAAAGGTACTTACATCACTTTCTTTTAGGGATAATATTAATTCATCTCCCGAATTAAATTCTCTAAATTGATAATTAATTACCGAAAAGTTTCCGGTAGCATTTAGCGTGTTGATACCGTCTTTAATTTGCTCATAGCTCACTTTCATTCCTTCTTTAAAACCCAATTTTCCAATAACATAAGAGCGGGTGTAATCTTTTAAATCATTAAAGACCACATTTGTTATGTACACGCTTTTGTTTTGAAGCGTTTTTACCTGAGAAGGTTTATAGTTTTGTGATAAATTATTTATTTTATCAATTACTTTTTGAGTTGCTTCTTCCCCTTTTTGAATGATTTCGTTTTCTTCATCAAATGAAATTACCGTATAGTTTGAAATATCTGGTTTTATGTAAATATCGGTTTTACTTATTTTGTCTTTCATTCCTTTCATCACCTGAAGATTGGAAATTTGAAGTAATATTTGGGTTGCTTCTCTCAATGAATTTCGACTTTTTAAATCGTCTTGAACGTCTACTCCAATAATGATATCCGCGCCCATATTGCGAACCTCATCAATAGGATAGTTGTTGGAAACCCCGCCGTCAATTAATATTTTTCCATTAATTTCTACTGGCGAAAAAAGTGACGGGAAGGCGGAACTTGCCAGCAAGGCTTGGGGCAAACTTCCCTCTGTAAGCACTTGTTGTTCGCCGGTTTCAATATCGGTTGCAATACATAAAAAAGGAATGGGTAATTTGCTAAAATCTCTTACATGTCTTACGGGATGCGTTAATTTATGTAATAAATTATAATTGTAAATACCTTTTGATAAGGCAATAGGCACACCAATGCTTAATTTTTTAAAAGGCAAGGTAATCGCATACAATTCATCGTTGCGTTTTTCGTAAAAACTTTTATTTATCCTTGGAGTATAATCTGTAAGGAGTTCATTAAAATTGGTGTCATGAAAAATCGAATCTATTTGAGTAGCATTATAACCCGTTGCATAAAGCCCACCAACTACTGCTCCCATACTTGTTCCGCCGATGTAATCAATTTTTACTCCGGCTTTTTCAAGCACTTTTAACACGCCTAAATGAGCAAATCCCTTGGCGCCTCCACCAGTTAATACCAATCCAATTTTAGGCCGTTTTATAGAATCTTGTGAATAGGTATTTGAAGAATTAAGTAATGAAAAAATAAAAAACAGACATAAAAGACCTTTAATTGCTATCCTCGACCGCAATGTAAATCCTTTTTCTTTCTTTTTTTGAAAGGGAAATATTGTAGTGAAGGGCGGGAAAACAGATTTTAAGT
>JBILNU010000104.1:0-6147 GCA_044374815.1 Flavobacterium sp. | reverse complement strand
TTTGTAATAATAGTATTATACGAAAAATGGTTTAGGCCCTTGGACGCTATTGTCCAAGGCCTAAACCTAGTTCTAAAACTGCTAAGAATTATTTTAACTCTACAACAGCTCCAGCTTCTTCTAAAGATTTTTTCAAACCTTCAGCCTCAGCTTTAGATACTCCTTCTTTAATGTTAGCCGGTGCACCGTCTACCATATCTTTAGCTTCTTTCAATCCTAAACCAGTTAATTCTTTAACTGCTTTTACAACTGCAAGTTTAGAAGCTCCTGCATCTTTAAGTACTACGGTAAATTCTGTTTGCTCGCTTGCAGCAGCATCACCACCACCTGCAGCACCACCAGAAACCACTACTGCAGCAGCAGCTGGTTCGATACCATACTCATCTTTTAATATTGTAGCTAAATCGTTAACTTCTTTTACTGTTAAATTAACTAATTGTTCTGCGAATTGTTTCAAATCTGCCATTTTTTCTATCGTTTAAAATGTTTTGTAATTTATTTTTGTTTACTCGTGCGCGAATTATTCTGCTGCTTCTCCTTTTGATTCAGCATTATTTAATAATGCAGAAAGGATACGCTTAGCTGGTGATTGAAGTAATCCAATGATTTCTCCAATAACTTCTTCTTTAGATTTAATAGATACTAAGCTATCTAAAAGATTTTCACCAATATAAATTTCATTATTGATGTAAGCTCCTTTAAAGTTAGGTTTATCTGCTTTCTTTTTGAAATCTTTAATTATTTTAGCTGGTGCATTTGCAACATCAGAAATAAAGATTGAAGAGTTTCCTTTAAGAACTGAAGGTAAATCTCCAAATTCTTTATCAGAAGCTTCCATAGCTTTTTCTAAAAGAGTATTTTTTACTACTTCTAATTTAATTCCTGCTTTAAAACAAGCTCTTCTTAAACTTGAAGTAGTTTCTGCATCCAAACCTGAAGTATCTGCTATATAAACTATATTAGCTTCAGCCAACTTTGCAGTTAAATCTTCTATCGCGATTGATTTTTCTTCTCTAGTCATAATAAAAATTGTTTAACTACCAATTATACTGCCTTAGGATCTAATGCAATAGCAGGACTCATAGTACTTGATAAGTGAATCGACTTAATGTAAGTACCTTTAGCTGCAGTTGGTTTTAATTTGATTAATGTTTGAATAATTTCGTGAGCGTTATCTACAAGTTTGTCAGCCTCAAAAGAGATTCTTCCAATTCCTGCGTGAACGATTCCAGTTTTATCAACTTTAAAGTCAATTTTACCAGCTTTTACTTCAGCAACTGCTTTACCAATTTCCATAGTTACAGTTCCTGTTTTAGGGTTTGGCATTAAACCTCTAGGACCTAATACACGTCCTAATGGACCTAATTTACCCATAATAGCTGGCATAGTGATGATTACATCAACATCTGTCCAACCATCTTTAATTTTTTGAAGGTAATCGTCTAATCCTACATAGTCAGCTCCAGCTGCTTTAGCTTCTGCTTCTTTATCTGGAGTAACTAAAGCTAATACTTTAGTATCTTTTCCAGTTCCATGAGGAAGAGTTACAACACCTCTTACCATTTGATTTGCTTTTCTTGGATCTACTCCTAAACGAACAGCAATATCTACTGACTCATCAAATTTTGCTGAAGCAACAACTTTCAATAAAGATGAAGCATCTTTTAAAGAATAAAGTTTGTTTTTTTCAATTTTTGAAGCAGCCTCTTTTTGTTTTTTTGTCAATTTTGCCATTTCTTACCTTAATTTAGAGGAGAATCTCCAGTTACAGTTATACCCATAGATCTAGCTGTTCCAGCAATCATGCTCATTGCTTTTTCAATTGTGAAAGCGTTTAAATCAACCATCTTGTCTTCAGCAATAGCCTTAATTTGATCCCAAGTTACGCTAGCAACTTTTTTTCTGTTAGGCTGGCCTGAACCAGATTTTAATTTAGCAGCATCCAATAATTGAATAGCAGCAGGTGGAGTTTTTACAACAAAATCGAACGATTTGTCTTTATACACAGTAATTTGTACTGGTAAAACTTTGCCGGGTTGATCTTGAGTTCTAGCATTAAATTGCTTACAGAACTCCATGATATTAACTCCAGCAGCTCCCAAAGCAGGTCCAACCGGTGGCGACGGGTTCGCAGCACCTCCCTTAACTTGTAGTTTAACTACTTTACTAATTTCTTTAGCCATTTTTTAAAAATTTTACATCTCTCAATTGGAAGCGATTGATGCGGTTTATTATATGTAACAAAAATTATACTTTTTCAACTTGCATAAAGCTCAATTCTAAAGGTGTTTTTCTTCCGAAAATTTTCACCATTACTTCAAGTTTACGCTTTTCTTCATTGATTTTTTCAATAGTTCCGTTGAATCCATTGAAAGGTCCATCAATAACCTTAACTGTTTCGTTTAGTTTGAATGGTATTGCTTGAGTATCTACATTTACTGCTAGTTCATCAACTTTACCAAGCATTCTATTTACTTCAGATAAGCGCAAAGGCACTGGATCGCCCCCTTTTACTTCTCCTAAGAAACCAATAACACCAGTTATTGATTTAATGATATGCGGAATTTCACCTACAAGATTGGCTTCGATCATAACGTAACCTGGAAAATAAACTTTATCCTTAGATATTTTTTTTCCATCTCGTACTTGAACTACTTTTTCTGTTGGTACAAGAACTTGTGAAATGTAATCACTCATTCCTAAACGGCTAATTTCAGTTTCAATATAAGATTTAACTTTATTTTCCTGTCCACTAACAGCTCTTACAACATACCATTTATTAACACTATTATCAGCCATAATAAAAATATTATCCTTTAATCAATTTGAAAAAACTAGCAATGGTTCTTGAACAAAGTTCATCAACTCCCCATGTTGCCAATGCAAATAGCACTGAAAAAAGAGCAACTACAATAGTTAATCTTTGTACTTCAGCCCATTCTGGCCAAGTAACATTTGATTTTAATTCTTCAAATGCTTCTGAAAAATAATTAAATACTTTTGACATAATGCTTATATATATTTTTGGCACGGGCGGAGGGATTCGAACCCCCATCAACGGTTTTGGAGACCGCTATTCTACCCTTGAACTACGCCCGTTTTATTATAAAAACCAGCAGAGAAGTCTAAAAAGACCCTCTGCTGTATTTTTATTTGAAATAAATTTAGTCTAGAATTTCAGTTACTTGACCAGCACCTACAGTTCTACCACCTTCACGGATAGCAAAACGTAAACCTACGTTCATAGCGATTGGGCTTAATAAAGCAACATCAATTGTTAAGTTATCACCAGGCATAACCATCTCTACCCCTGCAGGTAAAGAAATAACTCCAGTTACGTCAGTTGTACGTACGTAAAACTGTGGACGGTAGTTATTGTGGAATGGTGTGTGACGACCACCTTCTTCTTTTTTCAAGATATAAACCTCAGCTTTAAATTTAGCGTGTGGTTTTACAGATCCTGGTTTAACGATAACCATTCCTCTTTTGATATCTTCTTTAGCAACACCTCTTAACAAGATACCTGCGTTATCTCCAGCCTCACCTCTATCAAGGATTTGACGGAACATTTCGATACCTGTAATAGTTGAAGTTAATTTTTCAGCACCCATACCGATGATTTCAACTGGATCTCCTGTATTACAAACTCCTGTTTCGATACGACCTGTAGCAACAGTTCCACGACCAGTAATTGTAAACACGTCCTCAACTGGCATCAAGAATGGTTTTTCAGTATCACGAATTGGCTCTTCAATCCAAGCATCAACAGCTTCCATTAATTCAATAATTTTTGGAACCCATGTTGGATCGTTGTTCAATCCACCTAAAGCTGAACCTTGAACTACAGGACCATTATCTCCATCATATTCGTAGAAAGATAATAAGTCTCTGATTTCCATTTCAACTAATTCTAATAATTCCGCGTCATCAACCATATCCACTTTATTCATGAATACAACGATTCTTGGAATACCAACTTGACGTCCTAAAAGGATGTGCTCACGTGTTTGTGGCATTGGTCCATCAGTTGCAGCTACTACTAAGATAGCACCGTCCATTTGAGCAGCACCAGTAACCATGTTCTTTACGTAATCCGCGTGACCTGGACAGTCTACGTGTGCGTAGTGACGATTAGCTGTTTCATACTCAACGTGAGAAGTGTTGATAGTAATACCTCTTTCTTTTTCTTCTGGAGCATTATCAATTTGATCAAATGATTTTGCTTGACAGTAACCAGCATCAGATAACACTTTAGTTATTGCTGCAGTTAAAGTTGTTTTTCCGTGATCTACGTGTCCGATCGTACCAATATTTAAGTGTGGTTTCGAACGGTTAAAGGTTTCTTTTGCCATTTCAATTAATTTTAAACTTAGTTATTATATTTATTAGTGTTCAAATTTCATACTTATTGAGCCAACTACGGGATTTGAACCCGTGACCTCTTCCTTACCAAGGAAGCACTCTACCCCTGAGCTAAGTCGGCAAGGAACGTAAGTTTTCACCAACACTCTTTAAGCACAAAACCTAAAGACATCAAGGATTACAAGCCAGCTTGTGATCCGTAAGGGTGAACCCTTACTAAATTTTAAAAAAAATCTGTGGGGAGAGCAGGATTCGAACCTGCGAAGACGTAGTCAGCAGATTTACAGTCTGCCCTCGTTGGCCGCTTGAGTATCTCCCCAACTTTTAATATTACACCTTACTGGCTTTGAGCCGGCGGAGGGACTCGAACCCACGACCTGCTGATTACAAATCAGCTGCTCTAGCCAACTGAGCTACGCTGGCATTGGCAATAAAAAAAGTCCGCTATTTCTAACGGACTGCAAATGTAGGTATTTATTTTATGTTACAAAATATTTTTTGTAAAATTTTCATTAATTTTAATTTCCGACTTTTTCTTTTCTTTTTACAAGTTGTCTTTCTAAAGATTCTGCTGCCAAATCGATCGCTCCTTCAAATGTTCTTCCTTTTTTCTTAACCAAAAATTCATTACCCGGAACATTAACCTTTACTTCGACTATTTTATTTTCTTTTTCACTCGTGTTTTCTACTTTAAAAAAAACATCTGAAGAAACCACTTTGTCATAAAATTTATCTAATTTGTTTAATCGTAATTGAACAAAATCAACCAATTTTCTGTCGGCAGAGAAATTTACCGCATTCACATTTACTTTCATAGCTTTAAATTTAATGGTTTGTATTAATTTTTGTTTCTGGGGTGGGCTTGTCCGTAAACCTTTTTCAACTCAGATAAACTGCTGTGAGTGTATACTTGAGTGGAAGCTAAACTGGCATGTCCTAATAATTCTTTAACTGAATTTAAATCGGCTCCGTTATTCAACAAATGAGTTGCAAAAGTGTGACGCAATATATGTGGACTCTTTTTTACCTTTTCGGAGACATTACTAAAGTAATAATTTATCAATCGATATACAAACGAATCGTTTAATTTAACACCTTTTAACATCAAGAAAAAAAACTCCGAATCTTTAATCACTTCTAATTGAGTTCTTTCGACTAAATACTTTTCTATTTGGGAGGCAATAACAGGAACAATAGGCAGAATACGCTCTTTATTTCTTTTTCCTAACACTTTAAGTGTACGATTATGCAAATCAATGTTTTGCATTTTCAAACTTATCAATTCTATTCTTCTTATACCCGTGGTGTAAAACAAGTCGATAATTAATTTATCGCGAATTCCTTCAAATCCATCGGGAAACTTTAAATTGTTGAGCACCATATCCAGTTCGTTTTCAGAAAATGGAATTTGCAATTTCTTTGGCGTCTTTAAGGATTTGTGTTTTAATAATGGACTCGACTTGATTACTTTAATCTTGAGTAAGAATTTGTAAAAGGATTTTAGGGAGGCTATTTTTCTATTTACAGAACTATTGGCAACCCCATCATCTACCATAGCAACAATCCAACTCCGAATCATACTGTAATTCACCTCTTCCAATTGTTCCATCTCAAAATTGGATTTCAAAAACTCCTTAAAGAAAATCAAATCATTCCCATAGGCAGTAACCGTATGCAAGGAATAATTTTTTTCGAGTTGAAGGTATTCTTGAAAAGCTTTTTGGTAAGACATGAATTAGTGTTAGAAAGTGAAAGGGATTTATCTGAAATAAACCCATAAAAAAA
>JBILNU010000103.1:0-6538 GCA_044374815.1 Flavobacterium sp. | reverse complement strand
AAAATTGAAGGAGGCATTAGATTAAAAGGGGATGTAACCCCTCAAGGTGCTAAAAACGAAGCGTTACAAATTTTATGTGCGGTGCTGTTAACACCCGAAAAAGTTACAATTAATAATATTCCAGATATTATTGATGTAAATAAATTGATTACGCTTTTAGGTAATCTTGGAGTTAAAATTCAAAAAAATGGTCCGGGTTCAATCACTTTTCAAGCCGATGAGGTGAATGTGGGTTACCTAGAAACCGAAGCCTTTAAAAAAGAAGGTGGATCTCTTAGAGGTTCTATTATGATTGTTGGTCCGTTATTGTCTCGTTTTGGAAAAGGTTACATACCTAAACCAGGAGGAGATAAAATCGGAAGAAGAAGATTGGATACCCACTTTGAAGGATTTATCAATTTAGGTGCAAAATTTAGATATGAAAAAGAAGATCACTTTTATGGTGTAGAAACTTCTACCAGATTAAAAGGGACCTATATGTTGCTTGATGAAGCATCAGTTACCGGAACGGCCAATATTGTTATGGCAGCTGTATTGGCTGAAGGAGTAACTACTATTTATAATGCAGCTTGTGAGCCGTATTTGCAACAATTATGCAAAATGCTGAACTCTATGGGTGCAAAAATTAACGGAGTAGGTTCGAATTTACTAACTATTGAAGGAGTAGAAAGCCTTGGTGGTTGCGAGCACAGAATTCTTCCCGATATGATTGAAATTGGTTCTTGGATTGGTCTTGCTGCGATGACACGAAGTGAAATCACAATTAAGAATGTAAGCTGGGATAATTTAGGTGTTATTCCGAATGTATTTAGAAAACTAGGAATTACCTTAGAGCGAAGAGGAGATGATATTTACATTCCTTCTCATGAAAATGGATACGAAGTTAAAACCGATATTGATGGTTCTATTTTAACCATTGCCGATGCGCCATGGCCAGGATTCACACCTGATTTATTGAGTATTGTATTGGTGGTAGCAACACAAGCCAATGGCGATGTATTGATTCACCAAAAAATGTTTGAAAGCCGTTTGTTCTTTGTGGACAAGTTGATTGATATGGGTGCTAAAATTATGTTGTGCGATCCGCACAGAGCCGTGGTTATGGGACATAATTTTAAATCACAATTAAAAGCAACCGTTATGAGTTCGCCAGATATTAGAGCAGGAATTTCCTTATTAATTGCTGCCCTTTCTGCGAAAGGAACTTCTACAATTCAAAATATCGAACAAATAGACAGAGGTTACGAACGCATCGATGAGCGTCTACGAGCACTTGGAGCGAATATTGTTAGAGTATAATTAGAATTAAATATTGAAAAAGAGGTACAACATGTACCTCTTTTTCATTTAAAGAAATTATGGAAACCTACATCATTATATTACTTTGTTTGGCTTCTTTTTGCGCGGGATTTGTTGATGCTATAGTTGGTGGAGGCGGATTAATTCAAACACCTGTTGCTCTGGTTTTGTTGCCTAATTTGTCCGTCGCTTCAATTATTGGAACTTTAAAAATTCCAGCTTTCAGCGGAACTTCATTTGCAGCCAAACAGTATTTGAAGAAAGTTAAAATGAATTGGAAATTACTTTTAATTATGGCATTATTGTCTTTCGGCGCTGCTTTTTTAGGTTCTAATTTGTTGACAATGGTGAGCAATGATTTTATGAAACCGCTTTTGTTAGTGGTGTTAATTTTAATCGCGATTTATACGTTTGCCAAAAAAGATTTTGGTTCAAGCAAAGACAAAAATTTAACTCCAAACAAACAACTGCTTCTTGGAATTGTAATGAGCATTTGTATTGGCTTTTACGATGGATTTATCGGTCCGGGGACGGGGAGTTTTTTAGTGCTTGGTTTTGTGGCTATTTTAGGGTTCGATTTTTTGCATGCTTCTGCAAATGCTAAAATGGTGAATCTAGCTACCAACTTTGGGTCGATTTGTTTATTTGTTTTGAAAGGAAAAATAATTTGGGCAATTGCACTTCCAATGGCGGCATGTAATGCTTTTGGTGGATGGATGGGCGCAAAGTTGGCAATTAAAAAAGGAAACGGATTTATACGAATCTTTTTTTTGATTATTGTTGTTGCTACCCTTATCCGATTTGGGTATGATGTATTTAAATTATAAATTAATTATTCTAAAACATTTAAGAATTTCAATCCAAATATAATGGCATCTCCTTGGTACCCATTTTGGTAAGAACGAACATAGTCCAATCGGAATAACTTTGCTTTTCCAAAACCTAAATTATCCAAACCAATAGTGTATTCTTGATAAGGTTTTCTATCTGGAATAGCTAAATTATGAAAGCCCAAAACCAATTGCGATTGCAGCTTATTCAATAAAGGAATTTTATTCATGATGAATCCTTGGTCGTTGTGTTCAATATGCGTTTCAAAATATTTAGTATTGGTACTTGCCGAATAATAAGGTAGATTATTGAATTGATTGGTGTACGAATCTGCACTGCCAATATGAGTTTGATTTCCGTTAAAATGTTTATAATCTACAAAAGCGATGTTTTCGGCATTATAAAACTCCCCACCTTTAAGATTGACTTTCAAATTTCCTTTGTTACCAAAGGTAAAATCCTGCTTAATTCTTGCAGACAATAAGGTGTATTCATATTTCTTATCTGTAGCTGAAAATGTTTTTTCAAATCCCAACGAAATGGTAGGGTAGTCGTCGTTGCCAATGTTGAATTTACCATCGGGTCTTGTCCAATAATGTTGGCCAAATTTAATTACAGCTACTACATTTGCCTTCATTAAATTGTGTTTTTCAAATGCTGGCATGATAAAGTCGTATGGTAGTAATGGATTGTTGGAAGTATATTCAGTTTCTTTTTTGGTAAAACTTTGATCGGTTGTATTCCATAAAGGTTTTCTTTCAGAGTAATCCAAATTAAAATTCATGTTTAAACCGTTAACTAGTTCTCTACCAAAATTGGCCGAAACAAAATTCTTTTCATACAATTTCATGAAATTATTTTTGAAAAGTAAACTACTAAAGGTGTTTATGGTATTCGAAATGGGGTTGTTGCTGTTGAATTGAGCAACGCTGCTTCCGGCATTAATAGACAAGGTGGCATTATTAACCGAATTAAATTTGTGAACATAACTTCCGGTGGCTCTTAATTTCTTTTCAGCTAAACCGTATTCTATATTAGAGCTAATTCTAGTGAAGGTTCTTTTTTCTTCTTCTCTTTTAGTGTAGGAGATTCCCGAATGAAATTTCCATCCTTGAACCGTATTAAATGAAGAATTTGATAATAATCCGTCATAATTTATGTTCCATTTTTTATAGGAATTGGAATAATTATAACCTGAAATCACATTAAAAACTCTGAATTTATTTCGTTTGTTGTCTATAGAATCTAAATAAGTTTTTGACTTTTTCTTAGTTTGAAGTACATCCTTTTTTAAGTAATCGGTGCTTTCTTCTAATGTTAAAGGAACAGGACGAATAGTGTTCCAAAAAGAATCCTCTTTTTTATTGGCATTTGCTTCAAATTTTAATACTTCATTAGTGAAGGTTTTCTTTTCTATTTTTTCGGGAAATTCAAAATTAGAATATACATAGGTAAATCTACCGCTTATGTTAATTCCTAAAATACCTGCTTCAAAGTCGAAGGTTTGGGTGTTTTTTGCCCAAATTTTATTGGAGTTATTGTAACTAAAACTTTGTTGAATAACCAATTTATTAATTGCAGGATTTTCCATCTGACTGCCTTTAATAGTTAGGTCTACAGCATATATTGCCCAACTATCATCTACAATATAAATGTAGCCTTCCAGTACAGGTTCCGATTCTCTTTTGGCAATAACTTTTATTTTATCAATAATTTTATTGTTTTCATCTACAAAGGATCCGTCGAATTTGTATTTATAATAATTGAATGCGTTATCCGCAATTGGCGATACCACTTTAGTGTTAAAATCTAAATAATTTTCATAGAAGTCATAATTTACATCGGCAGCATTGTTAAAACTAAAACCATTATCTCTACCGCTAACTTTTGAGGCGATGATGGTTTCTTTCATTTTATCCGGTTTTTGAAAAGTAATTTTAGAAACCGTTTCTGATAAGTATAAAATTCCACTTCTGGTGGAATCAATCATTTCATCAAAGAAGTCAATTTTTTGACCAAGAATAGTTTTTGGAAGATTTTTAACTCTAAATATTCCTCTTGAGTAAAAGTCGGCGTTGTATTTATCGGTTTTTTTTGTGTTTACTTTTTTGCTTGCAATAGCATTTTTAATAATTTCGATGGCAGGATTTACCTTATTACTTATTGCCACATCTTGCAATTGTATTTCCTCTTCTTGTAAAGTAGCATCTAGCGACACAGCAACTTTATCAAACTCTACTACTTTCTTTTCGGTTTTATAGCCCAAGTACTTGTAAAGTATTACATAGGTTCCTGGAATTTTAATATTTAATTCATATTTACCTTGCTCGTTCGATGTGGTGCTTATATAGGTGTCTTTGACATAAATATTTGCAAATGCAATAGGTTTTCCTTTGGAATCGGTAACAGTACCTTTAACTTGAGCAAAAGAACTAATAGAAAAAAATAGAATTAATATAAGAATAGCTTTTTTCATAAAATTATAGTAAAAAAGATTGTAATGCTAATTCATAGCTTTTTAATCCAAATCCAAGAATCACTCCGGAAGCATTTGGTGAAATATAAGATTGGTGTCTAAATTCTTCTCTAGCCATTGTGTTTGAAATGTGAACTTCAATTACTGGAGTAGTTATAGCTTTAACTGCATCGCCAATGCCTATAGAAGTATGGGTGTAGGCTGCGGCATTTAATAGTATACCATTATAAGTAAAACCTACTTCTTGTAATTTGTTAATTAATTCCCCTTCAACATTACTTTGAAAATAGTCTAAATCTAGACTTGGAAATTTTTCTTTTAAGTAAATGAAATAATCTTCAAAAGATTCGCTTCCGTATATGGAAGGTTCTCTTTTACCTAATAGGTTTAAGTTGGGACCATTAATAATAATAACTTTCATGAAAAATTGATTTCTGTAAAAATAAATAATTTTAAGAATAAATTGTTGAAATTGGTAATTATCTTATTGGGTTAAAATTACCAAAATGAGAATCTGATAATTTTAGTTATGTAATTGTTTGAATAATATAAAAAAACATACTAGTATTTATCAAATGTTAAATTAAGTTGTTTTTTTTGTTAGTAAGATATTAACGTGTTTTTAATAGTTGTTAACAATTTATTTTTTAAATATTTGATAAAGAATGAATTAACATAATTTTTATAGTTCATTTCTTGTTAATAACTGATTTTAGCATGATGTTAAACCATTATCAAATTGTATTTAAATTTGCCCTATTAACTTTAAACAAAAATTAATTATGAAAAAAATTATTTTAACAGTTGCTGCAGTATTCGCTTTATCGTTTGCTAATGCACAAGATTTGAAATCTAAAAAAGGAGAAAACTTTTTACCAGAAGCTGGTGATTGGTCTATTAGTTTTAGAGCAGACAACTTATTTAACTATGTTGGTAATGCTTTTAATGGTTCAGGTACAAATGCTATCGGTTCAGTAGAAAACAGTAACGGAAATTCAAGTGGTTTATTCACAGGAAAAAAATTCAAAACTGCTAATCAAGCTGATAGATATTCTGCAGGTTTTGAATTATCTAATGGTTCTTCAACTCAAGGATCTAATGAAATTTCAAGAACTAATATTACTATTAAAGCTGGTATTGGTAAAGAATGGAGAAGAGGTAAAACTCGTCTACAAGGTTTTTACGGATATGATTTAATGGCAGGTCTTAACTTAGTTAATAACGAAAAAACAACTACTTCAGCTGCTGTTGTAGAAGAAAAAGGTGGTTTAGGGGTTATGTTAGGTGCTCAAGGTTTCTTAGGAGCTGAGTATTTCATTTTTCCTAAAATTGCTATTGGTGCTCAGTATACTTATGGTGTTAATCTTAACATTGCAGGTGCTGGTTCAACAACTACTACTCCAACTGGAGGTTCTTCAACTAGTGTTGATGGAGCAAAATCAACTTCTTTCGGAATTGGTAATGTAGGAGTTGCTTCTATGTCATTGTCTTTACATTTCTAAGATAAGTTAGTTATATCTTAATAACCACTCCAGAAATGGGGTGGTTTTTTTTATTATGTTAATCTACATACTTAAAATTTATTTTTTATTTTTATCATAATTTTGTTAATAACTACTTATTATTGGTAGTACTAACATCTTAATTAATGAGTTAAATTTGAACTATTAACTTTAAATAAATTTAAAAATGAAAAAAATTCTTTTAACAGCAGTTGCTGTATTCGCATTTTCTTTGACAAATGCGCAGGATGTTAAATTTGGAGCAAAAGCTGGTTTGAACTTTAGTTCATTAGCTAATGCAGAAGGAGCTAAAACTCAAGTTGGTTTCCATTTAGGTGGATATGCAACTATTTCAGTTTCAGATAAATTTGCTGTTCAACCAGAATTATTGTACTCTGCTCAAGGAGCTAAATACGATGGAGGAGTAAGT
>JBILNU010000102.1:0-6642 GCA_044374815.1 Flavobacterium sp. | reverse complement strand
CATCCCATTCCGGCATCGGAACGAAGCAACGGAATCTTCCGAATGATTCAGGATACGATTAACAACCAAATCAAATCCATTTGCGAAAAATCGGCACAAGAAATCGATGCTGCTAAGGGAAGCAATGTGCAAAAAATTGGTGATTTTTATGCTTCTGCAATGGATACTGTATCGATTAACAAAGCAGGAATTGCCCCTTTAAAAAGTGAATTTGCTAGAATTGATGCCATTTCTGATGTGCCTAGTTTGTTGAAAACTATGGCGCACATGCACACCATTGGTTCGGGAGCGGGATTTACATTTTATGTTTCGCAAGACGATAAAATAAGTTCTAAAAATGCGTTGCAATTTATGCAAGGTGGCACAGGGCTAGGACAACGCGATTACTATTTCAATACGGATGCTGAAACGGTAAATATTAGAAACGAATACGTAAAACACATTCAAGCGATGATGCAATTGCTAGGCGTTCCAGCTGCTGAGGCGGGTAAAAATGCAGCAACCATTATGCGATTAGAAACTGATTTGGCGAAAGCTTCAAGAAAATTGGAGGAATTGCGCGATCCAGTTAAAAATTACAATAAAATGAGTGTGGCCCAATTCAAAACACTAACGCCTAATATTGATTGGAGTGCTACTTTAAAAGATTTGGGAATTGCCAAAGCCGATTCGGTTATTGTGGGCCAACCCGAATTTTACAAAGCGCTTAGCGGGTATGTAAAAAGTTATGCTATTGCCGATTGGAAAACTTATTTAAAATGGGATTTGGTAAATACTTATGCAGCCTATTTAAATAAAGAAATTGAAGATCAAAATTTCAAATTTTACTCAACCGTAATGGGTGGTGTGAAAAAACAAAAACCAAGATGGAAACGATCGGTAGAGCAAACAGACGGTTCGCTTGGTGAGTTGATAGGGCAGGTGTATGTAAAAGAATATTTGCCAGAAGGCTCTAAAGAAAAACTAATGGAAATAGGTAATAACATTCGCGATGTTTATGCCGAGCACATTAAAAAACTCGATTGGATGAGCGCCGCTACCAAGGTAAAAGCACTTAATAAATTGAGCAAAATTGTAATGAAAGTAGGGTATCCAGATAAATGGAAAGACATGAGCAGCATGGTGATTGATAGAAAATCGTATTGCAAAAATGTAATGGCCGCCAATCTTTGGCAATACCAATACATGACCAATAAATATGGAAAACCGGTAGATCGAACCGAATGGAGCATGTATCCGCAAACTTACAATGCGTATTACAACCCAAGCAACAACGAAATTTGTGTTCCTGCTTGTAATATTTTGGTGCCAGGATATGAAGGCAGAATGCCGGATGACGCCATTCTTTACGGAATTATTGGTGGTTCTACTTTTGGACACGAAATCACGCACGGCTTTGACGATCAAGGGAGTCAGTATGACGAAAAAGGAAACCTAAACAATTGGTGGACTGCTGAAGATCTGAAGAAATTCCAAACCAAAACCGGATTGATTGTATCGCAATTCAATAAGTATAAAGTAGGCGATAAAAACATCAATGG
The DNA here is from genome assembly GCA_044374815.1 of Flavobacterium sp. Lineage (GTDB taxonomy): Bacteria > Bacteroidota > Bacteroidia > Flavobacteriales > Flavobacteriaceae > Flavobacterium. Next base: position 5,101 of record JBILNU010000102.1, on the reverse strand, counting down.
CTCGGCGACACAAGGAGAAAACATTGCCGATTTGGGCGGGGTAGTAATGGGGTATGAGGCGTTCAAGAAAACCAAGCAATACACTACCAAAGAAGTGATTAGCAAACTCACTCCAGACCAACGTTATTTCTTGGCTTACGCTTATGCTTGGATGGTGAATACCAATAAAGAAGCTCTTTCACAACAAATTATGACTGATGTGCATTCACCAGCACAATACCGAATCAACGGGCCGTTAAGCAACATCCCCGAGTTTTATAAAGCATTTAACATCAAACCAGGTAGCCCAATGTACCAACCCGAATCCTTGCGAGTGGTGATTTGGTAATAAATAAATAGAATTAAAATAAAAAAAGACTAAGTTAACTTAGTCTTTTTTTATTTTTGTTACTTCCCAACATAAGGAAAATGGCACCAACTAACCCAATTATTACTAAAGCAAAAATGCCAATCATAATAAAAGCTCCATTTTCCCATGAGTATAAGGGTACAATTAATTTGTTCATTAGAGTTTGTTTTTAGCTTTTCAAATTTAAATTCACTAAATCACATACAACAGATAATTATTATGATTAAAATTGCAACTACAATTTTATTTTGGTCGTTCTACAAATTCCAGTAAATCTATATTGACTTTTGAGGTAAAGACACCATAATTCACAACCACTTTGTTTTTTTCTATTTTTTCTAAAATGCCAACAGCTTTGCCATCGTGCATGCGCACGCGATCCCCAACTTTAAGCACCATTTTAGGTTTTTCGGGTACCAGGGCCGCCTTCATTTTCTTCTCTTTCTTTTCCTTTCTAATTTCTTCAACCTTCACCGTCACTTCTTCCACAATTTTCTTCTGGATTACCTCTTGAACTTTCTTTTCTTTGGCAGAAATTTTTCTTCGCTTGCTGTTTTCAATTTCAATCATTTTTAAGAATTCACCAATAAGCACTTTCTTGTCTTTGTTGTTGAAATAGGTGTCGGCAATATCATCAATCTTTTGTCCAATGTAAATTAGGCGTTGGTTGGCATCATACAATTCTTGGTAGCGCTCTAATTTCTCCTTTATCTTCAGGTTAATTTGTTCCATTTTTTTGCTTTCTTCCCGTACTTTGGTTTCTTCTTCTTTCAAATTATTAGAAGTTTTTTCCATTTTGGAGCGCTCTTTTTGGAGCGTAGCAATCGTCTTGTCAAAGCGCACTTTTCCACCTTCAATTTTCTTTTTAGCACGGTTAATTAACCCAAACGGGATGCCGTTTTTTTGCGCCACCTCAAAGGTGAATGAACTTCCGGCTTGTCCTAAAATTAATTTATACAAAGGCTCCAATGATTTCTCGTCAAACAACATGTTGGCATTGCTGGCATGCGGCAATTCGTTGGCTAATATTTTAAGGTTTGAATAATGCGTGGTGATGATACCAAATGCTTCCCTATGATAGAATTCTTCCAGAAAAGTTTCAGCCAAGGCACCACCCAATTCGGGATCAGAACCGGTTCCAAATTCATCAATGAGGAATAAGGTTTTGGCATTGCATTTTTTTAAGAAATAATTCATGTTTTTCAATCGGTAGCTGTAGGTGCTTAAATGATTTTCAATCGATTGGTTGTCACCAATATCGGTCAAGATGCGATCAAAAAGAAAGGTTTCACTGCGTTCATGCACCGGAATCAACATCCCCGATTGCAGCATTAATTGCAACAATCCTACCGTTTTCAACGAAATGGTTTTTCCTCCGGCATTAGGTCCTGAAATGACAATAATCCGGTTGTCTTGATTTAATTCGACCGTCTGCGGAAAAGTCACTTCTTTCTTTTCCAAATTATTCAAATACAGAATAGGATGGAAGGCTTCTCTAAAGAACAACCGTTTTTCTTCAATGATATTGGGTAATAACGCGTTTATTTTGTTGGCATATTTGGCTTTGGCCGCAATGACATCAATGTCGCTTAAAAAGTCTTGGTATTGCAAAAGCAAGTCAACAAAAGGTCTGATTTCATTAGAAAGCTTCTTTAAAATCTTGGTGATTTCTTCGCGCTCTTCGTATTCTAAATTGCTTAATTCTCTTGAATATTTTAAGGTAGCTTCGGGTTCGATGTAGGCAATACTTCCGGTTTTGGAACTACCCAAAATGGAGCCTTTCACTTTTCGGCGGTACATGGCCAATACAGCCAAAACTCTACGATTTTCTACAATACTTTCTTTTATGTCATCCAAATAGCCCAAAGAATTGTATTGCGATAAAGCGGTGCCAAAACTTTGATTTACCTTGCCGCGAACAGTGCTCATTTCTCTGCGAATGTGAATTAATTCGGGTGAGGCATTGTCTTTGATGATGCCGTATTTATCTACAACTTCATCAATTTTTTGAATGATGATTTTCGTAAATTCAATTTGACTTGCTTTTTCGTTCAGTTTTGGATAATACTCATTGAATTTTTTTAAAAATAACAACAAGACATTCGCCGTTTCCGAAAGGGTGGCTAGTTTTCTAAAACTTCCCACTTCAAGAAAGCTGTCTTCAATGGCCAAGAAACTAATATCGTTGGTACTGTTTTCAAATCCATGGTTGGGGATGGCATTGTTGTTGGCAAACGACGAAAGGTATTCTGAGGTTTGCAACAAAGACTGCATAAGCACCTCTTTATCCTGAATTGGAGTAATCTGCAACGCTTTTTCCTTACCGATTTCGGTGTTACAACGATCCGAAATGGTTTGCAAAATGGTGTTAAATTCGAGGTCTTGAAGTGTTTTTTGAGTTATTGAAATCATGGATGAGTTTACGAATTTTCAAATTTACAAAGTTTAAAGGGAATTAGGTCAGAAATTCCTAATTTTGAAGAAAAATTATAAAATGTTTATCCAAGAATATTCCTGGCAAAAGCTATTGGCATCCGAGTTTGAGAAACCGTATTTCTTGGAGTTAATGCAGCAAGTAGAACAGGAATATGCTACGCAGACTTGTTTTCCCCGAAAAGAATTTATCTTCAATGCTTTCGAAAAATGCAGTTTTCAAGATTTGAAAGTGGTGATAATTGGGCAAGACCCGTATCATGGTGAGGTAAACGGAAAATGTGAAGCCAACGGATTGTGTTTTTCTGTAGAGGATGAAATTCCGATTCCGCCGTCATTAAAGAATATCTTTACTGAAATTAACTCCGAATACGATCGCATCTTTTTTCCGACTTCTGGAAATTTAGAGGGTTGGGCAAATCAAGGAATTTTATTGTTGAACTCAAGTTTAACGGTGCGTAAAGATCAAGCCAACAGCCACAAACATTTAAAATGGAATGTATTTACCGATGCGGTGATTCAGAAAATCTCTGAAGAAAAAGTACATATTGTTTTCTTACTTTGGGGTGGATTTGCTCAAAAAAAAGGAAGTAAAATTGACCGATTCAAGCATTTGGTTTTGGAGTCGGGGCACCCTTCGCCATTAAGTGCCAACCGAGGTTTTTGGTTTGGAAACCAACATTTTAAAGACACCAATTTGTATTTAAAAAGAAACGGAATTTCCGAAATTGAATGGTGATTAATCTAAGGTTAAAGCACTCAATATTTCTTCTTTCATAAAAGGTCCTCCCGGGTATTTAGCTGTATAATCTAGGTTAAGCCAAACATTTCCGCGCTCGTCAATATGGTAATGTAAAGGTTTTTTATGACTTTCTTGTGGAAAAAGCACCTTTTTTATTAGATAATTTATGGTTTCCATTTCAGCTCTTTTTCCAATTAATATTTCAGGATAAATATGTCCGTTGGTGTGTATTAATCTTGGTGTACCGCCAATAGATTTTATGGCAGCAGCCATTAATATAGAATGATCATCACAATCTCCAGATAAATAAATTACTGATTCGCTTGCTGGTGCTATATATTCTTCCCCTTTAGGATCATTAACATATGTCCAATTAGTATTAATTTCTTTAAAAACTGCAAAGCACTGAATTAAAGTAAGGAATTCTTCATACCCCTTAGTCTCAGTTGTGTTTTTCTTTATGGCTTTAATTGCAAAATCGCGCACTTTTGGATTTCCGTATTCTATAGCATTTAACGTTTTTAATTTATTTGGAAAGGGTAAAAGTTTGTCTATAATTATATCTTGTGGATATGGATTTTCAGACATAGTATATAGCATCGACTGGTATTCTTTAAATACTGTTTGAAAGTCATATTTACCAAAAAAAGTTCCGTAAATTAATGCAATTAAATAGAGTATAATACTAATTAATATAATGCGACGCATGGCATATAAAACCAATTGTATTATAATTAATATAACTATGAAAATTAAAATACGATCTAAATTTATATACCAATTATATTGAATTAAATTTTGATGTGTTATGATGAAAATCGGAATCGCAATTAATACATTTAATACAAAAATAATGATGATATCCCACGGTTTGTTAATCGTGAATTTATCAGAAATTTTAGTGTAAAAGGATGTTATTTTTTGTTTCATTATCAAAAAGCTAAAGTGCTTTTACCAAGTTTACATAAGTAGCTTTTTGGTCTATTATTTGTAATTCCAGTAATTGATTTTGAATAGTTTCTGTCATTTCTTCTGAAAGGTTATTTTGAGACCATTCGGTTAACTGTAGCCATTGCTGAATGTCTTCAATTTTTTGTTGGAATTTGGTTTCCAAAACGGCATCTATATTTGGAATGCTTTTAAAACTTTGAGTTTGCTTGTTGATGACTTCTAAAAGTTTTTTTATTTCTTCAGGATTTTCTTGAAGGATTACCTCACGCACCGCAATTACAAAACTAGGCCAAGGAGTAGGGCAATCGGCAACTCTTCTAAAAATGCCTTTGTCAACCAGTGGTTTGGTCATGAAATGTTCCCACATGAAGTAATCTGCAGTTCCATTTGTTAATGCTGTTACAGCGCCATCAAGGGTATTTACAACTTCAAAGGTTAAATTGTTTTTGTCCCATCCTTGTTGGTCTGCATTGACATAGGCCATTAATTCGGATCCCGATCCAAATCGAGAAATCGCAACTTTTGTATTTTCCAAATCGGCAAGCGTTTTGTACTTGGAATTTGCAGCAACATGAATCCCCCAAATTAAAGGACTTTCCACATAAATTTGCACCAGTTTGCTGTTG
>JBILNU010000101.1:0-6716 GCA_044374815.1 Flavobacterium sp. | reverse complement strand
GAAACGCAATCCTTTTTCTGAACGGTTGTACTCGATTTCTGCTTCTTCAGTAGATAATTTTTTCTCACCTACCGTTTGCAACCATCTTACGAGGAATTCTTTTGGCAAGTCGAATTTGGTATTTTCAATTAAGAAATCTTGAACGTCTGCCATTAATTTTTGCTCTGATTGCACTGCAAAATGTTTTTCGGCATCTTCCTTGATTTTTGCTTTCACTTCCTCAACAGAAGTTACAACTCCAGGTCCGAAAAGTTTATCGAATAATTCTTGATTTAATTCTGCAGGCTCATGAGCTACTACCTCATCAATAGTGAAAGCAACTTCAATATCTAAATCGTGAACCACATCATGCGATACATTTAAATAATCCATTAGTTTATGTGCATCATGAAATAACCCGTTGGTTTTCATTGTGATTACATCACCTACTTTTTTACCAATAAACGACTTTGCTAATTTAGCATCGGCTAATTCTTCAAGATCAATTGTTGTTCGGTTGTTAATTCCTTCTACTTCGTTTACAAAAGTTCCAGAAACATCATTCCCTTTGGCAACAACGGTTTGTGAAATGATTTTTCCATATTGTTTTTGGATACGAGCTAATTGTGCATCAAGCATTGCATCATCTGCAACAATTTCATATTTAATGATGTTGTTTTTTGCATCTAAATTGATTTCAAAATCTGGAGCAATTCCGATTTCGTATTCAAAAGTCAAATCTTCATCTTTCCAATTGAAGTTTTCATTCACTTTAGGAAGCGGAGAACCAAGAAGGTTTATTTTTTCAGATTGTAAGAAACGCTCTAAAGCCAAAGTAACTACTTTATTCACCTCTTCTATTTTAATGGCATCGCCATAATGTCTTTCTACAATAGCTCTTGGAACGGCCCCTTTACGGAAACCTTTTACAGTTGCCAACGGCATTTTTTCGTTTATTCTTTTTGTTACTTGCCCTTTATAATCCATGTGCGGAACGGTAAGTACAATTACTTCATTTACTGCGTCAATAGCAACTCTTTTAATATCCATTTTGATAATTATTTACTTAATAAAATTGGGTTGCAAAATTATAACATTTTTGCAACCCAACCAAGTTTTTATTCTGCTGATTTTTATTTGTTTTCGGCGGCCAATTTATAAACGACCGACTGGGATATCGAAAGTAACATGCTAAAGATAAGTGCTCCAAAAAAACCTTCAATTCGAAAGCCATCTACCAGTTTCGCACACAAGGCTATCATAGCAGCGTTAATTACCAACATAAATAGCCCTAATGAAAAAACAGTAATTGGAAATGTAAACAATACAAATATTGGTTTTACAAATACATTTAATAAACCCAAAACAATCGCTACAATAATTGCGGATTTTACACCAGCAACGTGCGCAATACTTGGAAAAAAATAAGATATTACTAATACCAAAATTGAGGTAACTAAAATTCTGAAGAGTAAATTCATTGGACTTTGATTTATATTATTTTAAAAATTGAGCGGTTATCTCGAAGAACATTTTTGGGTTTTCTGCATGCAGCCAATGGCCAACATTTGGAATGGTTGCTAATTCAAAATTAGGAAAATGTTTTTTTATTTCGGTTAAATCGGAATCTAAAATATAATTGGAATTCCCGCCTCTCATAAATAAAGTAGGATTTTCAAAATGAGCTTCCTCAGGCAAAGCCGTTCCTATCACTTCAATTTTGGCTTTGAATACAGGGAGATTAAATCGGTAAGCCAATTGACCTGGTTCTATCCAATACAGGCTTTTCATTAAAAATTGACGGGTACCAAAATCGGGAATATAAGGATAGAGCATTTCTTCCACTTGAGCTCTATCTGGTTTTGTGGAAAAATCTACCGCATTCAATCCGGTCAAAATATCTTGGTGGTGGGGTGCGTAATATTTCGGACCAATATCGGCCACAATTAATTTATCTATTAATTCTGGATGGATTGTTGCTAATAACATTGCGACCTTCCCTCCCATTGAATGTCCTATAATTGAAACCTTTTTTAATTGGTGTACTTGGCAATATTCTAGCACATCCTGCGCCATGATTTCGTAAGAAAAATCATCTGAATGAAAACTTTTACCATGGTTTCTTAAATCGAGTAAATGCACTTGAAACCCTTCGGCAGCATATAGTGCTCCAAAAGTTTTCCAATTATCAGACATGCCTAAAAATCCGTGGATAATTAATAATGGTTTTCCTTGGCCTTCAATTCTAGAATGTAACATTTTGTTATTTTAATTTTTGCAAATACATGTTCACTACATTATCCAATCCGAGGTATAGTGCTTCAGAAATTAGCGCATGACCAATTGAAACTTCCAATAAGCCTGGAATATTTTCTTTAAAAAATTGAATGTTATCCAAACTTAAATCGTGACCCGCATTAATTCCTAAACCCAATTCGTTTGCTAAAACAGCCGCTTTAACATATAGATCAATACCGTTTTTATTTCCCAAACTGTATTGGTGTGCAAATTCTTCTGTATACAATTCAATTCGGTCGGTTCCTATTGCTTTAGCACCTTCTACCATTTCTAAAACTGGATCAACAAAGATAGATGTTCGAATGCCGTTGCGTTGAAACTCAGCAATAACTTCCGTCAAATAAGCTTGATTTTTTATTGTATCCCAACCTGCAGAAGAGGTAATTGCTCCAATAGCATCGGGGACTAAAGTCACTTGCGTTGGTTTGCACTCTAAAACCAAATCGATAAAATTGTGCTGGGGATTTCCTTCAATATTGTATTCGGTGTAGACGATTGATTTTAAATCACGCGCATCTTGATAACGAATGTGTCTTTCATCGGGACGCGGATGAATGGTAATACCGTGGGCCCCAAATTTTTGAATGTCTTTTGCTACCTGAAGTAAATCGGGCACATTACCCCCACGTGCATTACGCAAAGTGGCAATTTTATTAATGTTTACACTTAATTTTGTCATTGGTTTTAATCTAATTTCATTTTAGAAATTATGGATACAAAAATACAAAGTTAAAATAAGGTTTTATGTTCAAAAATTTGATTATTTTGCAACAAATATTGATTACCCATTATGACCGAAATAACCGAATACATTTCAAACGATTTTAAAGCACTTGATAGCGAGGAAACCATTGCAGAGGTGCAATCGTTTTTTGACGAAGTGCCTTTTTCACATTTTTCGGTTTTAAAAGAAGGGGTCTATTTGGGTTGTATTGCTGCCGATGACGTGGAAACGTTTGATTTTGATAAAAAAGTAAGCGATTATAAATACACCCTAGAAGGTTTTTTTGCTCGAATCAACATGAATTGGTTGGATGTTTTAGAGATTTTTGCAAAAAATGATTGCAATATGGTTCCGGTATTAGGAGAAGACAATTCCTATTTGGGATATTATGAATTGGAAGATGTTGTAAAATTCCTTTATGAAACTCCGTTTTTAAAAGACCAAGGCGGAATTATTGTGGTAGAAAAAAATGCAGTTGATTATTCCATTGGGCAAATAACACAAATTGTGGAGAGTAATAATGGAAAATTATTGGGTTTATTTATTTCGGATGCTTCCGCAGAAAAAGTGCAAGTCACCATTAAAATTGCTTTAGGTCCTATGAATGATATCATTCAAACTTTTAGAAGATATAATTATGAAATTGTTTCAGAACACCAAGAAGACAATTACATGAATAGTTTGAAAGAACGATCAGAATATTTAGATAAATACTTAAACATTTAATTAAGTAGCAAAAATTTAGAAAATGAAAGTAGCCATTTTTGGTCAGTATTATCAAAACGATACCCGTCCTATTATTAAAGACATTTTTGTTTTTTTTAATGCGAACAATATCCAATTGGTTATTGAAGAAAATTTTTTAACTATTTTATACGAACAAAAAATTGTTCAAAAAGAGTACAAAACTTTTAACAGCCATGAATGCATCGATAATAGCTTTGACATTATGGTTAGTATTGGTGGTGACGGTACTATCTTGAGAGCCGCAACTTACGTTAGGGATTCTGGGGTGCCTATTATTGGAATTAATGCAGGAAGATTAGGTTTTTTGGCAAAAGTTCAAAAAGGGAATATTGATACTTTTCTTCAATTGGTTATCGAAAAAAAATACACTATTTCTAAAAGAACCTTATTGAGTTTGGAGTGTCATCCAGAAAATAAACAAATTTCGGAATTGAATTTTGCCATGAATGAAATCACGGTAAGCAGAAAAGACACTACCTCCATGATTACAATTGACACCGCGTTAAATGACGAGCATTTAAATTCGTATTGGGCGGATGGTTTAATTGTTTCAACTCCAACCGGTTCAACCGGATATTCCTTAAGCTGTGGCGGACCGGTTTTAACACCCGATGTAAAAGTTTTAGTAATTACTCCAATTGCCCCTCACAACCTTAATGCAAGGCCGTTAGTAATTTCTGATGATACTAAAATCACCTTGCAAGTATCTGGTAGAGAAGACCAATATTTAGTTTCATTAGATTCAAGAATTGCAACTTTAGATAAAAATGCTGTTCTTACGATAAGCAAAACTCCGTTTCAGATTAACATGGTTGAGATTCCAGAAGAAACTTTCCTAAAAACCCTACGAAACAAACTACTTTGGGGGGAAGATAAGCGAAATTAAAGCATTACTTTATACTACAAACTACTATTTTTCGTTTGATAACTATTCGTTTGCAAAAGAAATGCAAAGAAAACTCTAATGTTGTTAAATATATTTTGTTTTTAATACTAATATAATACCGTATTAGTTGCTTTAATTGTTATATTTGCACGCTATTTTTCGATTAATGAAAAAAATTATTTTTTATATTTTTATTTTAGGAATATCAAAATTAAATGCTCAGATTCATGAAGTTGGGTTTTTGTTGGGGGGTAGCAATTATATAGGAGATGTTGGCAATACAATTTTTATTGCGCCAAACCGACCGGCTTATGGAATTTTGTACAAATGGAACAAAAGTCCAAGGCATGCTTGGAGAATATCATACATACAAACAAAAATCGCTGGTAATGATTTAGATTCAGAAGTACCTGGCAGATATAATAGAGGCTATAATTTTGAAAATAACATTTCTGAAATATCGGCTGGATTAGAGTTTAATTTTTTTGATTTTAATCTTCATGAATTTGGGATAAAGGCAACTCCATATATCTTTTCAGGTTTAAGTTATACCATGTATGAAGAGCTGTATTATGTTAATGGAATAAGAAAAAAAGACAATGATGGACGAGCATTTACAATACCGATGATAATTGGAATTAAATCAAATATTACACCTTCATTAATTTTAGGATTAGAAGTTGGAAGCAGATATACATATACAGATAATTTAGACGGAAGTAATCCAAAAAACGCTAATTTAGCGTCCTTAAAATTTGGGAACTTAAATAGTAGAGATTGGTATGTAGTAAGTGGTATTACACTAACTTATACTTTTGGAGAAAAGCCCTGCTACTGTTCATATTAACAAAATGAGTTTAATAGAATCAATAAATACCGAAAAACTACCTAACCATCTTGCAATTATCATGGATGGAAATGGTCGTTGGGCTAAACAAAAGGGCTTGTTGCGTTCATTAGGTCACGAAAATGGAACTAAATCTGTAAAAAAAACTGTTGAAGCATGTGCTAAATTAGGAATTGGAAATTTAACATTATATGCTTTTTCTACTGAAAATTGGAATAGACCAAAACTGGAAGTAGATACGCTAATGAAATTATTAGTTCATTCGTTAAAAAAAGAATTAAAAACATTACAAAAAAATAATATCCGATTGAATTCAATAGGAGATTTATCAAAATTACCCTCACCTATTTTAAAAGAACTTGATGAGGTTATTGAAAAAACAAAAAACAACTCCAGAATGACGCTAACCTTAGCTTTAAGTTATGGGTCTCGTGAGGAACTATTAAATGTAGTTAAATTAATTAGTGATAAAGTTAAAAATAATATAATTTCGGTTGACGCTATCAATGAATCAATTATTAATCAGCATCTTTACACGCACAATTTACCAGATGTTGATTTATTAATTAGAACTAGTGGTGAGCATAGAATAAGTAATTTTTTATTATGGCAAATAGCCTATTCAGAATTATTTTTTACCGAGGTATTATGGCCCGATTTTACAGAAGAAAATTTATATGAAGCAATTATCAGCTATCAAAAAAGAGAACGAAGATTTGGAAAAACTAGCGAACAAATTAAATAAAATTAAAGTGATTAAAAACTATACCTACTTTTACATAACACTTATATTTTTAGGAGTTGTTTCTACATCATTTGCCCAAAATAATGTCACATTCGATCAAGGTAAGAAATATATTTTAGCCAATGTTAATGTAATTGGAAAAATAAGCTATAACGAACAAACAGTAGTTACTTTTGCAGGTCTTGAAAAAGGACAAAATATAACAGTACCAGGAGAAGAGGTTAGTAATGCAATAAAAAAATTAGGAAAACTTGGACTTTTTAGTGCCATAGATTTTTATATAAATGAAGTTAAAGGAGACAGTATCTATTTAGATTTAGAAATAACTGAAATACCAAAATTAAAAGAAGTAAAATTTGTCGGAGTAAAGAAAAATAAAGTCGAAGAATTAATTAAAGAAAATTCATTAACTAAAGGAAAGATAGTAAATGAAAATTTATTAACTACAACCAAAAATTATCTAGAAAATAAATACAAAAAAGACGGTTTT
>JBILNU010000100.1:0-6728 GCA_044374815.1 Flavobacterium sp. | reverse complement strand
TACATGGTCCACACCAAGCTGCCCAAAAATCAACTACTACTGGTTTATCTGATTTTAAAACTACTTCATCAAAAGTAGCATCTGTTATTGCTAATGCCATATCTTTTTTATTAAATTTATTAATGTTATCGTTTATCTAGGCAAATATAATTAATTATTTAATGGATGAAATGTAACAAGTATTACTTTTCGCTATTTATTAATTAATTTAGTTTATAGTTAACCGGAACTTTATCTAATTCTTCCAATAATTCTTTGGAAATTTTGACTTTCAATTTTCTGCTAGGCATTGCCAATCGGGTAACAACTCTATTCTCTTCAACTGAAATTGGCATATTAACCTCCATGTCGGGCTCGTCTAATTCGGATTCCAAATCAACTGTCACCTCATCCAAATCACCTTCTTCAGATTCAGCAGCAATTGGTTGTGCTACCGGCACATTTTGCTCTACAATTTTGGTTACTTTTTCAATTTCCATAACTTCAAAATTAACCGAATTCTCTCCACTATTTGCTTTAAAAAGCTCGCTCAATTTTTGAATTAAATTTGAATTCAAATCTTGAATATTCAAATGAATAGATAGCTTTTTGGCGAAAGCCGGCAAAACATCAGCCAATAATTTTGAGTCTTGAAAAGTAATTCTAGGCTCTGATTTTTTTCCGGTTTCCCGATTTACCCAACCGTCTTTAACACTAATTTTGAAATAGATGAATTGGTTGTTAACCAAAAAATGTTTGAATTTCAGATATTCTTCGTCAAATATTCTAAAGTCATGACTTTCATCATAACCCTCTAAAGTGAAAGAAGCCCAATCTTTTCCTTTCTGCCCGGTGCGGTATTGCACATTGGTAACTATTCCTCCAAAAGTTAAGTTTTTACCTACAAGTGGTTCTAAATTTTTTAGTTGAGCCAATTTAATATTACAGAAATAGTTCATTTCATATCGATAATCATCCAGCGGATGACCCGAAATATAAATACCAACTACTTCTTTTTCCTTAGCCAGTTTTTCCATCGTGCTCCATTCGGTACAAGGAGGCACAATTGGCTCGGCAATTTGTACTTCACTGGCTTCGCCAAACAAACTGACTTGAGATGAATTTTCATTTTCCTGAAATTTCGAACCATAACGAATTGCCTTCTCTAGAAAGGTAATTCCATCTCCATCCAAGTGGAAATATTGCGCGCGATGGGTGTCATCAAAACAGTCAAAGCCACCTGCATATGCTAAACTTTCAAAAGCTTTTTTATTTGCCGCACGCAAATCTATTTTTTTGGCTAAATCAAATATTGATTTATAAGGGGCGTCTTTTCTATTTTGTACAATGGTATCTACGGCATTTGCGCCAACACCTTTTACGGCTCCTATTCCAAAGCGGACAGCGTAGTTATCATTAACCGTAAACTTATAAAACGATTCATTCACATCTGGTCCAAGCACCTTCAATCCCATTCGCTTACATTCTTCCATAAAGAAAGAAACCTGCTTAATATCGTTCATGTTATTAGACAAAACCGCTGCCATATATTCGGCTGGATAATTGGCTTTTAAATAGGCTGTTTGATACGCAATCCAAGCATAACAAGTAGAATGCGATTTATTAAACGCATACTCTGCAAAGGCCTCCCAATCTTTCCAAATTTTCTCTAATTTATCGGCTGGATGTCCTTTAGATTCGGCTTGAGAAATGAATTTAGGCTTCATTTTGTCGAGTACATCCTTTTGTTTTTTCCCCATTGCTTTACGCAACACATCAGCATCCCCTTTGGAGAAACCTGCCAATTTTTGAGACAAAAGCATTACCTGCTCTTGGTATACGGTAATTCCGTAGGTGTCTTTTAGTAATTCTTCGCAAGCTTCAAGATCGTATACAATTTCTTCTTCACCATTTTTTCGCTTAATAAAACTTGGAATGTAAGCAATAGGTCCGGGTCTATACAAAGCATTCATGGCAATCAAATCTGGAAAAACCGTTGGTTTTAATTCCTTCATGTATTTTTGCATTCCCGGACTTTCATACTGGAAAATACCTACCGTTTCTCCTCTTTGAAAAAGTTCATAGGTTTTAAGATCATCAATTGGAAATTCGTCGGGATTGAGCTCAATACCTGTTCTATATTTTACTAATTTAACTGTGTCTTTTATCAGAGTTAGGGTCTTCAAACCCAAGAAGTCCATTTTCAATAAGCCGGCACTTTCAACCACCGAGTTATCAAACTGGGTTACAAACAACTCCGAATCTTTGGCTGTAGCCACAGGAACAAAATTGGTAATATCGTCTGGAGTGATAATTACCCCGCAGGCATGAATACCGGTATTTCTTAAATTTCCTTCTAAAACTTGCGCTTGCTGAATAGTTTCTCCACCTAAATCACTTGAAGTTCCAAGAGCAATCAAATCTTTAACTTTGTCAAAATCTTCAGGACGAAGTGCCTTTTTCAAGCTGGCTTCATCCATTGAAAATATCTTAGCTAAATTCAAATTATTTGGAATCAGTTTGGCGATTTTATCCGCTTCAAACAGAGGTAAATCCAATACACGAGCGGTATCTCTAACCGAAGATTTTGCCGCCATGGTTCCGTAGGTAATGATTTGAGCTACCTGTTTTGAACCGTATTTTTGAATTACATAATCCATTACTTTTCCTCTACCTTCATCATCAAAATCAATATCAATATCGGGAAGGGAAACCCTGTCTGGATTCAAGAATCTCTCAAAAAGCAAATTGTACAACAACGGATCAATATTGGTAATTCCCAAACAATAAGCCACCACAGATCCGGCTGCAGAACCCCGCCCAGGACCAACAGAAACTCCCATTTTTCGGGCTTCGGCAATGAAATCTTGAACAATCAAAAAATATCCTGGATAACCCGAATTTTCAATGGTTAGTAATTCAAAATCGATGCGCTCCTGAATTTCGGGAGTAATGTCTTTGTATCTTCTTTTGGCACCTTCATAAGTTAAATGATGAAGGTATTTATTTTCACCTCGCTTCCCGCCGTCCTGTTGATCTTCAGCAACGAGAAATTCTTCAGGAATTGAAAATTTTGGTAACAATACTTCACGAGCAAGATCAAAGATTTCAATGCAATCTACAATTTCTGCAATATTTGAAATTGCCTCAGGCAAATCTGCAAAGAGCTGCTTCATCTCTTCGCTCGATTTGAAATAATATTCTTGATTTGGCAAACCGTATCGGAAGCCACGACCTCTACCTATTGGCGTAGATTGCTTTTCTCCATCTCGAACACAAAGCAAAATATCATGGGCATTGGCGTCTTTTTTATCAATGTAAAAAGTATTATTGGTAGCCACTAATTTCACATTGTGCTTTCTGGCTAACGTAATCAAAGATGCGTTTACTCGGTTTTCATCCTCTTGATTGTGGCGCATTAATTCGATATAGAAATTGGCACCAAACTGTTCTTTCCACCAAATTAATGCCTCTTCTGCTTGGTTTTCTCCAAGATTCAGCACTTTATTTGGAACTTCACCATACAAACTTCCTGAAAGAACAATAATATCTTCCTTATATTGTTTGATTATATCTCTATCAATTCTAGGAACATAATAAAACCCATCTGTGTATGCTATGGAAGCCATTTTGGCTAAATTGTGGTAGCCCTTTTTATTCTTGGCTAAGAATACCACCTGAAACCCATTGTCTTTTCGGGTCTTATCTTTATGATTTTCACAAACAAAAAATTCGCAACCTAAAATTGGCTTAATCGTAATTTCTTCTGGTGTATTTCCAGCCTCAATCGCGGCTTTGTTTTTTGCTTCCGCAGATTTGTTATGGTACAGAATATCCCTCACAAAGTGGAAGGCTCCCATCATATTTCCCATATCGGTCATTGCAACCGCCTGCATTTTATTCTTTACTGCCGCTGCAACTAAATCTTTGACAGAAACAGTTGATTGTAATACCGAAAATTGGGTGTGATTGTGCAAATGAACAAACTCCGAATCCACAAGAATTTGTTTGTTTTCGGTAAGTGTTTCATTTGAAATCGGAACATGGTCTTTATCACCAAATTGTTGTCTTATCTTACTTGAAGCCTCTTTAAGATTAACATGTTGTAACCCAATTAAAGAAATTGGCTTGGGATTTTTTAATTTAAATTCTTCAATATATTCTGAAGTAACACCAAGTTCTTCTTTGGTAAATTGTTGAGTTCGTATTAATTCGAAAAAACATCTCGTGGTTGCTTCCACATCGGCAGTAGCATTGTGAGCTTCTGCAAAAGGTTGTCCAAAAAGATATTGGTGTAATTCTGTTAAAGTGGGTAATTTAAACTTTCCTCCCCTTCCTCCCGGAAGCTGCAACAAAGAAGCGGTTACTTCGGTACAGGTATCAAGTATTGGCATTGAAGACATGGGTGACTGAATTCCCATTCGATGGAATTCGCAGCCCATAATATTTACATCAAAACCAAGGTTTTGCCCAACAATAAATTTAGCTTTGGAAAGGGAAACATTAAATTTCTCTAACATTTCAGCTAAAGAAATTCCTTGTTTTTGCGCTAATTCGGTAGAAATTCCGTGAACGCTTTCGGCTTCATACGGAATATTAAAATCCTCGGGCTGTATTAAATAATCTTGATGCTCCACAAGATTACCCATTTCATCATGTAGCTGCCAAGCAATTTGAACGCATCTTGGCCAATTATCGGTGTCGGTAATTGGTGCTGCCCATTTTTTAGGAAGTCCGGTGGTTTCGGTATCGAATATTAAATACATCTAAAAAGTAATAAGTAAATAGTGATTGGTAATTAGCTAAAAAACTAACATCCAATTACAACTTCAAAAGTACATTTTAAGGAGTGAATTTTCAATTTTAGTTATTAACAATAAAAAAACCATCCGAAAAATCGAATGGTTTTTGCAGTATAATAAGTTTGAAAAACTAGTATCTTCCTCTGTTACCGTCACCACTGTTTCTATCGTTATAGCTTCCGCCACCACGAGAATTACCTCCACCATTGTAACCACCGCCTGAACGGTTGTTAGAAAAAGATCTTCTTTCTCCTTCTGGTTTTGGCTCTGATTTGTTTACTACAATTGTACGGCCTTCAACAGTTGCTCCGTTCAATTCAGCAATTGCTTTTTCAGCTTCTGCATCGTTTTCCATTTCAACAAATCCGAATCCTTTACTTCTTCCAGTAAATTTATCAGTAATAATTTTAACAGAACTAACCGATCCGTACACTTCAAAAGACTCTCTCAAATCTGCTTCCTCTATACTCCAAGGAAGACTTCCAACAAAAATATTCATATTTATTTTTTAAAATTCTTTACAAAGGTACTCATAATAAATGGGGTAGTTGTAGTATTAAGGATTTATTATGAATAATAAATAAAAAACCCATTTGAAATTTCAAATGGGATGGTAAAATATTTTGGTTTTATTACTACGGAACTACCTGAACTGGAATTTTATAAAAGGTTCCATACTGAAAATTAACTAAATCGCTGCCTAATGAATTTCCACTTGTGTTCACTGCATTAAATTTGAAATCACCAGTAATTGTATTGCCTGTGTTTTCAGTTATACTAACCTCTCCATTACTTCCTTGAACATTTAAAACAGAAATTAGTGCGTTTCCACTACCCCCTGAAATAGTAATTATGTCTCCAGCTTTATATCCAATTCCTGGAGAAGCAACTTTTACAGATGTTACAATTCCAGAAGCATTTGCAATTACAGAAAGTGTCAATCCTGTTCCGGTCCCTGAACTTGTTGTTGTGTGAGAATTACCGCACACATAAACACCATTTGATAAAGTACAATCGGATACATATCCAGTTCCTCCATTAATCATAAAATTATTCATTTTTGCAACAGGCCCAGAAACTATGTTAGTTTTATATGATAATGGAATAGAACTAAACAAAGAATTATATGCTGCATTAGTATAAGTGTCTGTTGTTCCAAAATAGTATGTTCCAACATTAGAATTTGAAATATTAATTTCAACATCTTCTTCTTGAGCTATTGCAATTATTGATATATCGCCAGTTGAAACAGATTTATAAGCCGAAACATTATCAGCTCTAAATAATTGTCCATCACGATAGGCTTGAAATCCTGGATTATTAAATTTTACATCCTCAGAACATGATAAAGTTGTAATTAATATGATTAGTAGGAATACTATTTTTTTCATTTTATATAAAATTATTAGTTACAAAAATAGTTTTTTTTGGAAAAATTCCAAGTTAAACTATTTTTTTATTTACTTATTGTTAGAATCAAAAAGTTTTATATATTTGCAGCCTTAATTAACCGAGGTCGAGTACCTCAATTTAATCATTTAGATTATGTCAGTAAAAATTAGATTACAAAGACACGGTAAAAAACAAAAACCATTTTACTGGATCGTAGCAGCAGATGCTCGCGCGAAAAGAGACGGTAGATTCCTAGAAAAATTAGGAACTTACAACCCAAACACTAATCCTGCAACTATTGAATTAAACCTTGACCAAGCGGTACAGTGGTTACACAATGGTGCTCAACCAACAGACACAGCTAGAGCTATCCTTTCATACAAAGGTGCTTTATTGAAACACCACCTAGATGGAGGAGTTCGTAAAGGGGCTTTAACTCAAGAGCAAGCAGATGCTAAACTTGAAGCTTGGATTAAAGAGAAAGCTACTAAAGTTGAAGCTAAAAAAGAAACTTTAACTAAAGCACAAAAAGATGCTAAAGCTAAAGCATTAAAA
>JBILNU010000099.1:0-6786 GCA_044374815.1 Flavobacterium sp. | reverse complement strand
AACCAATAGAACTATTGAAATTTCTCTTGGAAAAGCGTATGATTTTTATAAACCGTATTCTGAATATCTTGAATTACGACATGAAATTCGCGAGAAACAATTGGCTACCCAAAAAAATCAGGCAAAGAAAATAGAAGAAACCGAAAAGCTAATTGAGAAATTTAGAGCCAAAGCATCAAAAGCTTCCATGGCGCAATCATTGATCAAGAAATTAGATAAGGTTGAGCGAATTGAAGTGGATGAAGATGATAATTCCGTAATGAATATCTCTTTTCCGGTTTCAAAAGTACCCGGCAAAGTGGTGGTTGAAGCCGAAAATGTTACGAAAGCCTATGGCGACAAAGTAATTCTTAAAGATATTTCTTTGTTGGTAGAACGCGGAAGCAAGATTGCATTTGTTGGGCAAAATGGCCAAGGTAAATCCACTTTTATTAAAGCAATTGTAAATGAATTTGAATTTGGCGGAACCATTAAACTGGGGCATAATGTGCAAGTTGGGTATTTCGCTCAAAATCAAGCCGAATATTTAGATGGTGAAATTACTCTTTTGGAGACAATGGAAAATGCAGCCTCCGATACCAACCGTTCAAAAGTAAGAGACATGTTGGGTTCGTTTTTATTTCGCGGAGACGATGTAGAGAAGAAAGTAAAAGTGTTGTCGGGAGGAGAACGAAATCGTTTGGCTTTGTGCAAATTATTGTTGCAGCCCATAAATGTTTTGGTGATGGATGAGCCTACAAATCACTTGGATATTAAGTCTAAAAATGTATTGAAAGCGGCACTTCAAAAATACGAAGGCACCTTGTTATTAGTATCCCACGACAGGGATTTTCTTCAAGGAATGTCGAATATTGTGTATGAATTTAAGGATCAAAAAATAAAAGAATATTTAGGAGATATTAATTTTTTCTTGGAGCAGCGTAATTTAGAAAACATGCGTGAAGTGGAGAAAAAAGATGCAGCAAAGAAAGAAACTCCAAAAGAAACGAACAAAATATCCTACGAAGATCAAAAGAAAAATAAGTCGCTACAAAATCGCTTAAGCAAGATTGAAAGTCAAATCAAGCAATTGGAAATCGATATTCAGCAAGACGATAAAGCTTTAGAGTCTAATTACGATAAACACATTGAAGACGCCTCTTTCTTCACTGCTTACAATAAAAAGAAATCAGATTTAGATAATCTTTTAGATGAATGGGAAGAAGTGCAAGGGGAATTAGATGCAATGAATGCGTAGTTATTTAAACGGATTTCGTTCTTGCCATTCGGTTTTTGGTTCCAAATAATTGAAAATAGTCTGGGTGCATTTATCAATTAATTTTGATTCATGCTTGATAAAACCATAGACTTCAATGGGTTTCGCACCCACCGAACTTTTTATTTCAAGTGCTGTTCTAGCAAAAACAATTTCTTTAAATCCTTTATTGATAGAATAGGCAATCATATCATACAGCATATTTAAGTAAAGCATTTTTTCTTTCTGGATGGAATCATCATAACCTAAAAAATAGGTATCCATTGCAGTTCCATTTTTGATTAAAGTATTGAAACCAATCAATTTGTTATCAATAAAGTAACCGTAAAAAAGAAATTTATCTTTCAGAATTTCTTTAAATACTCGAAAGTGATTTTTAGCTAGAAAAAAGGTATTGAAAGGGGCATTTTTAGCTACATGATAATACAGATTGTATATTTCTTCTTCAAATGCAATAATCTCGTGAAGACCTAATTTTCGTTTTTCAATACCCTCTGCTTTTTTGCGAGCGCGTTTGTATTGATCCCGGTATTTTTTTGATAAAGCATCAATGTAATCTTGTTCTGTTTTCCAATTTTCTAAAATAGTAAACACCATATTGGGTTGGGTAGAAAATTGAAAATAGTCCTTTTTTATAGCTGGGTGGAAGGTCTCAATTTCTTCCGTTTCAAAATCTTTTATGCTCGAAATATGGACTTTTTTGCCCGATGCTTTAAACTGTTCTTTGAGCGCTTCCATTGCATTTAAAACTTCATTTTGTAAGATTTTAACCTCTAATTTAGTAGAAAATGCCCAAGCATTTTGACCAGTAAGCATGTTGTTTCCCAATAACAATACATGCGAACAGAAGTTTTTGAATACGATATTTCGAATACTTGATTTAATACATTTATCTCGATCTCCAAAGGAATCCAATTGATTTAAATCTAGAAATTGGGAAACAGCAATGCCCACCAATTCCGAATTATTGAAAATCCCAATATAATGACATGTCATGTTTAAAGGTGCCGATTTTTCAAGAATTTCTAGGTATTCTTTAGTTAGGAAAATATTATTTACAGCCAATGAGTTCCAGTTTTCTGGAAGTTTGCTAACTTTGGAATAAATAGTAAATAGTAATTTAGAATTCAAAGGTTCAATATATTTTCCAAATTTAGTTTATTTGGAACAGATTAAGTAAAATACTATTTTACTTTTAAATTAATTTTCTGATTATGAAAAAATATTCCAACATAGAAATTCAAGCGGCTATGAAAACCCTAAATAACTGGATTTTGTATGAAGACAAAATTAAAAAACAATTTCAATTTAAGGATTTCAGTGAAGCTTTAGCTTTTATTCTTCGAATTGGCGTGTTAGCTGAAAAACAAAATCATCATCCAGAATTACATAATGTTTATAATAAAGTAACAATTGCATTAACCACGCATGATGTTAGAGGTTTATCGGATAAAGATTTTCTGCTTGCAAGATCAATTGATGCCATTTCATAATAAATAGCAATACAAAAAATTGAACGAATCTAATATTTAGGATTAATTTGTAATTACATCCATTGGCAGATAATTCCACCCATAAGCATACATGTGATAACCCAATAACCACCTGCAATAAGAGTATATTTAAAACTTCTTCTTTCAAATAATGCTCCAACACCAATTACTGGCAAACAGAAAAACAATCCGGTCATAAATCCGTGTAAAGCACCGTGTTTAAAAGTTCTGAAGTTTGTACCATAATCTGCCATGAAAGCGCTGTAAGATGGAAGTGCTTTTGAAACATCTCCTCCAATCATTCCAAGCGCACCACTTTGATGAATTACTAAAAATTGCATTACAAATGAAATTAAGAAAGCATAAAAATAGGCAGCTAACATGGTTTTTATAATTGTAGCTGTGTTTGGTTTTTCTTCTAAAACTCCAGCTTCTTTCATCCAAATGGTTCCAAATACTTTAGGATTATACCAAATAAAACCCACAAATAATGAGGAAAATGCAGAAAGCAATAAAACTGAAAGTGTGTGCATGATTTTAAGTTTTTTAAGTTAGTAAACCAAATATATGTTTTTTTATTCGATTTATTATCAAATAAAAATTATTTGATAAATGTAGAAGCGTTCGCTAGTGCTTCTGCAATTCCGGAACTATTTTTACCTTTTCCCGATGCAAAAAATGGTTGTCCACCACCGTTCCCATCAATGTATTTTCCTAATTCTTTTATTACCATGTTGGCATTTAAATTATTAGAAACTACTAATTCTTTAGCGATGTAACAGTGCATATTTGGAGCGTTTTCATCAATAGATGCTAAAACTACAAACGAATTTGGGTTTGAACTTCCAATAGCCTGAGTTAAATCTTTGGTAGCACCCATGCTTAAATCTACTTGTTTTGCGAGATAGTTGATGCCGTTAATTTCAGTAAATTCAGCAGAAAGTAGGGTTTTTAAACCGTCTAATTTTTCTTTCAATAACTGCTCCAGTTGTTTCTTTAATTTTGCATTTTCTTCTTGTAAAGAAACCACTGCTTTTATTGTGTCTTGAGGATTTTTCAAGGTGCTTGAAATTTCAGCTAATATTGTTTCTTGAGCCGTATAATAATTTTGAACAGCAGTTCCAGTTATTGCTTCTATTCTTCGAATTCCAGCTGCTACAGCACCTTCAGAAACGATTTTGAAATGCCAAATATCAGCAGTATTTTTCACGTGAATACCTCCACAAAGCTCCATGCTTTGCCCAAATTTAATTGCTCGAACCGTATCGCCATATTTTTCTCCAAATAAAGCCATAGCGCCTTCATCTAAAGCTTGTTGAATAGGAATACTTCTTCTTTCTATAAGTGGCAATTGCTCTTCGATTCTAGCGTTTACAAAAGCTTCCACTTTTTTGATTTCCTCATCGGTTACTTTGCTAAAATGTGAAAAGTCAAATCGTAATCGATCTGCATTTACCAAAGAACCTTTTTGCTCTACATGGGTTCCCAAAATTTCACGCAATGCTTGGTGCATTAAGTGGGTTGCCGAGTGGTTTTTTGAAGTTGCAATTCTTAAATCGGTATTGACTTTTGCCACAAAACCAGCAGAACTATTTTCTGGAAGTTGTTTTGCAAAATGCAGTATTAAATTATTTTCTTTTTTGGTATCGATAATTTCAATGATTTCGTTAGCGGAAACTAAGATTCCTTTATCGCCAACTTGCCCACCCCCTTCTGGATAGAAAGGCGTATTATCCAAAACTATTTGGTATAAAACTCCGTCTTTTTTGGAATCAACTTTTCGAATTCGAGTGATTTTCACTTCGTTTTCGGTTTGATCATAACCAACAAATGTCTCTACGTTTCCGGGAATAATTAGGGTCCAATCTTCTGTAGAAACTTCTGATGCAGCACGGGAACGGTTTTTTTGTTCTTGCATTGCTGCATTAAAACCCGCTTCATCCAATTCAAATCCTTTTTCTCTTAAAATTAATGCCGTTAAATCAATTGGAAATCCAAAAGTATCATACAATTCAAATGCTTTGTCACCCGAAACTGTTTTACCGTTGGTTTCCGTAATTACTTTGTCTAAAAGTTGTAATCCTTGTTCCAATGTTCGTAAGAAAGAAGCTTCTTCTTCACGAATTACATTGGTCACAAATTGTTGTTGTGCTTTAATCTCTGGGAAGAATTCTCCCATTTGATTGGCTAATACTTCAACCAAGGTGTGAATGAATGGTTCTTTAGTGTTTAAGAAGGTGAAACCGTAACGAATGGCACGACGTAAGATTCTTCGAATTACGTAACCAGCTCCATTATTTGAAGGTAATTGTCCGTCTGCAATGGCAAAAGCAACTGCTCTTACGTGATCAGCAACTACACGAATGGCAATATTGGTTTTATTTTGATCGTCTGAAATATTTTTGACATCGTCAGCAGTATATTTTAATCCCGTAATCTGTTCTACTTTTCCGATAAGCGGTGTGAATACATCAGTGTCATAATTGGATGTTTTTCCTTGTAAAGCCATGCACAAACGCTCAAATCCCATTCCGGTATCTACGTGTTGCGCCGGAAGTTTTTCTAGTGATCCATCGGCTTTACGGTTGAATTCCATGAATACATTATTCCAAATTTCAACTACTTGAGGATGGTCGTTATTCACCAAGCTTTTTCCAGAAACTGCCGATTTTTCTTCTACAGAACGTAAATCAACATGTATTTCAGAGCAAGGACCACAAGGACCTTGGTCTCCCATTTCCCAAAAATTATCTTTTTTATTTCCTAAAATAATTCGGTCTTCGTCAATAAGTTCTTTCCAAATATCCCATGCTTCTTGATCAAAAGGTACATTTTCTTCTGGATTTCCTTCAAAAACGGAAACATATAAATTCTCTTTTGGGATTTTATACACTTCGGTTAATAATTCCCATGCCCAATTGATGGCATCTCTCTTGAAATAGTCACCAAACGACCAGTTTCCAAGCATTTCAAACATGGTATGGTGGTAGGTATCAAAACCTACATCCTCCAAATCGTTGTGTTTTCCAGAAACACGAAGACATTTTTGAGTATCGGCTATTCGCTTGCTTTTTGGAGTTCCGTTTCCTAAAAAGTACTCTTTGAATTGCGCCATCCCCGAGTTATTAAACATCAAAGTTGGGTCGTCTTTTAAAACGATAGGAGCAGAAGGAACAATTAAATGGCCTTTGCTTTCAAAGAATTGAAGAAATTGCTTGCGAATGTCTTGTGATTTCATTTTTGATTATTAGTGCTATAGATACTTAAATTTTATTCAAATAGTTTACTCATTAGCCCTGATTGAAGTGTAAATCCTTTTTTGAAAAAAAAGATTGTAACGAAAAGCAGGAACAAGGATTACAAAGATGCCAAAAGTTTCGCTTCTAAAAAATAAAAAATAGATTTAGAAAGAAACATTTCTTAAATTTGTTCGTATAACTATTGATAGTTTAAAAACTAGCACAAAAATAGTATAATTTAAGAAATGTCGAAGAAAGTTAAGTATTATTACGATCCAGAAAGTTTAGCTTATCGAATAATAGGGCCTCAAAAGCGTAAAAAGTATGGTTACCCTGCGCTTTTTATATTGGCATCGGCATTATTTGGTTTTTTATGTTTTGTGATTTTGATGAATACGCCGTATTTTGAAACGCCAAAAGACAAGATTCAAGCGCGAGAAATTGAAAATTTGAAGCTTAATTATTCCATTTTATATAAAAAAATTGATGCTTTAGATCAAGTGGCATCGGAGATGGCAGATCGGGATAATAATTTATATCGGGTTTATTTTAATTTATCTCCGATTTCTAATGAAAAGAGACAGGGTATTATTAATAGAAAACGATACCAAGAACTCGAGGGTTTTGATAATTCGGAATTGGTGATTAATACTTCAGAGAAAGTAGATAAAATAGCCAATGCCTTAGTTGCACAATCAAAATCGTTAGATCAAATTTTGAAATTAGCTAAGGCAAAAGACAAGTTTTTAAGTGCTATACCGGCAATTCAACCGGTTAAAAATGAAGATTTGAAACATAT
>JBILNU010000098.1:0-6789 GCA_044374815.1 Flavobacterium sp. | reverse complement strand
TGCATTTCCATTAAAGGGCCAATAACCAACTAAACCACTTGTTGGAACATATGAAGGGACTTGAGCTAAAATCATTTGAGTTGTCATTAGTAACCCAAAAACAACAAGAAGTAATTTGTTTTTCATTTTTTTATTTATTGAAAATTAATTAATTAGAATACAAAAGTAGGAAAAATATTACTTGACTCAATTTTTTAATTCAAAACTAAAACTAAAAGCAAATTTCTGTTTACTTTTGTTTTCGTGATTTAAAGATTAACAAAAAACAAATAATATGAGAGTTGCTGTTGTGGGTGCTACCGGTATGGTTGGCGAAGTAATGCTTCAGGTTTTAGCAGAAAGAAATTTTCCAGTTACCGAGTTGATTCCGGTGGCATCAGAGAAATCGGTGGGTAAAGAAATCGAATGGAAAGGATCCAAATACAAAGTTGTTGGACTTGAAACAGCAGTGGCTATGCGTCCGGATATTGCTTTATTTTCTGCTGGCGGAGAAACTTCTTTGGCTTGGGCTCCAAAATTTGCGGAAGCAGGAACTACGGTTATCGACAATTCTTCGGCATGGAGAATGGATGCAACCAAAAAATTAATCGTTCCCGAAATCAACGCCTCTCAATTAACCAAAGACGACAAAATCATTGCAAATCCAAACTGTTCTACCATCCAAATGGTATTGGTTTTGGCTCCTTTGCATGCTAAATATAAAATCAAACGCGTCATTGTTTCTACCTATCAATCCATCACCGGAACGGGTGTAAAAGCAGTACAGCAACTAGAAAATGAATACGCTGGAGTGCAAGGTGAAATGGCCTATAAATACCCAATTCACCGCAATGCGATTCCGCAATGTGATAGCTTTGAGGCTAATGGTTACACCAAAGAAGAGATGAAATTGGTGAAAGAAACCAAGAAAATCCTAAGCGATAATTCGATTGCCGTTACGGCTACCGCGGTTCGTGTACCAATTGTAGGCGGACACAGTGAAGCGGTAAACATTGAATTTGAAAACGACTATGAATTGAATGACATTCGTGCCATTTTACAACAAACCGATGGGGTAATTGTGCAAGATGATTTGGATGCATTTTCCTACCCAATGCCTTTATTTGCTCAAGGTAAAGATGCCGTTTTTGTGGGAAGAATTCGTAGAGATGAAAGTCAAGCGAATTCTTTGAATATGTGGATTGTTTCGGATAATTTACGAAAAGGTGCTGCTACCAACACCATTCAAATAGCGGAGTATTTAGTAGCACATCAATTGGTTTAGGCTTTATTATAACTTTTATTTTTTCTGTTCTATATTTGTATCGATGAAAAGTAAGTATGCTCTAATAAGTATGGTGTTTGGGTTGGCAATAGTGTTAGCAATAACGCTGCAATCCGTGCATTCTTATGATCATATTACTCGTGCCTTTTCAGAAAAGCAGTGCCACCACAAATATGCTGCAAACAAAACAGAAATTGGCCACAGCCACCACGATTCTGATCATTGTTTTGCCTGTGAATTTACTTTTAGTACTGCTGTAAAATCAGATACTTTTTCACATAATTGTACTAAAAGTACAATTTTTAAAAAGTATACTTTTATTTATTCTAAAGAGATAACCCAATCTTTTCGAGGCAGTCTTTTTGCCCTTCGGGCGCCTCCTAGTTTTATTGTTTAAGTCCAATTAACTCGAAATTCTTCGGGTCTTATTTGTTTAACAATAAAATTAAAATCATGAAATCATTTTTTATAGCCCTATTGCTAGGGTTTTCAGTATTTGCTAGCGCGCAAAACAAAATTACAGGAACTACCAAAAACAATCAAAATCAACCAATGGCCGGAGTTACTATTGCCCTGCCAGAAATTCATAAGGAAACCATTTCCGATGAAAAAGGGAATTATGTAATTTCTAATTTGCCTTCCGGAAATTTCAAAATTGTTTTTTCCTATGTCGGATATGCAACACAATCTAAAGCCATTGTGGTCAATCAAAAAACACTTCAATTGGATATTGTTTTAGAAGAAACAATGCATCAAATGGATGAAGTAATTGTTTCTACGGCGTTCAATAAGTTGCAATCGCAAAACGTTATGAAAGTAGAGCACCAATCGGTGAAGGCAATGCAACAAAAAGGAACTGCCACCCTTATAGAAGGACTGGCAACGCTGCCCGGAGTTTCTCAAGTTTCTACCGGAACGTCTATTGGGAAGCCTGTTATTCGTGGTTTGAGCGGCAATCGTGTTTTGGTTTATACGCAGGGCGTTCGTTTGGAAAACCAACAATTTGGAGAAGAACACGGTTTGGGATTGAACGATTCTGGAATAGAAAGTGTAGAGATTATTAAAGGGCCTGCCTCTTTATTGTATGGTTCGGATGCGATAGGAGGAGTATTGTATTTTAATCCTGAAAAGTTTGGAAAATCCAACACATCTGAACTGAACTTTAATCAAAAATATTTTAGTAATACCAACGGAACAAATTCTTCTCTAGGGTATAAATTATCTGGAGAGGATTTGAAATTTACAACCCGTATCAGCAACAATAAACATGCCGATTATAAAATTGCCGAAGGTGATCGTGTTACGAATACACGCTACAATGAATTGGATTTCAAAACGGCGTTAGGGTATTCTAATTCCAGTTTTTCATCTACTTTGAGATACAATTATAACAAATTAGATCTAGGAATTCCAGAAGCCGGTATTGCAGAACAAACCAACAGTAAATCACCTGATTTTCCTAAACAAGGTGTTATTAGTCATATTTTGAGTTTGAATAATAGTATTTTCTTTTCTAATTCAAAATTGGAAGCCGATTTAGGATATATCGATAATGATAGAAGCGAATTTGAAGACAGTGAGGTTGCAGAGTTACAAATGAAATTGAAAACTTTCAATTATAATGTGAAATACTATTTGCCAAAAATTGGAAAAATAGAGTCTATATTTGGAGTTCAAGGGATGCAGCAAACTAATTTAAATTTAGCAGAAGAAATATTAATTCCCGATGCAACTACAAGTGATTTTGGAGTTTTTGGAACTGCAAATTATGAGTGGAAAAAGAATGTAATTCAGGCCGGACTTCGTTGGGATAATCGAAAAATTACAACAACAGAACATGGAATAATTGGTGATGAAGGCTACTTTGCAGGAATCAATAGAAAATTTCAAAGTTTTAATTCGTCTTTGGGTTTGAA
Organism: Flavobacterium sp.; assembly: GCA_044374815.1. Taxonomy (GTDB): domain Bacteria; phylum Bacteroidota; class Bacteroidia; order Flavobacteriales; family Flavobacteriaceae; genus Flavobacterium. Next base: position 3,609 of record JBILNU010000098.1, on the reverse strand, counting down.
GTCCAGTTTAAGAGAAAATATCATTTTACGACTAAATCTTGCAACTGGTTTTAGAGCGCCCAACCTTGCCGAATTAACTTCAAACGGGGTTCATGAAGGAAGTAACCGCTACGAAATAGGAAATAGTGCCTTGCAAAACGAGCAAAATTTTCAAACCGATTTGAACTTGGAATATAGAAATTCGCATTTTGAATTGTTTCTTAACGGATTTTACAATCACATTACCAATTATATTTTTATTGCTCCTAATGGCAATCAAATTAATGGAAATGATGTTTATGATTATTTGCAAGCAAATGCCAATTTATACGGAGGTGAGGCTGGGATTCACTTTCATCCACATCCTATAGATTGGTTGCACATTACCAGTAGTTTTGAAAGCGTAACTGGGAAAAAACAAAACGGGGAAAATTTGCCATTGATTCCGGCAATGAAATGGAATAGTTCGATTAAAACCGAATTTAAATCTACAAAATGGTTTCAAGAAGGATTTGCAGTTTTAAATTTAGAGCATTACTTAAACCAAAACAATCCTGGTTTATTTGAAACGAATACTACAGATTATACCCTACTGAATTTAGGTTTTGGTGGTCAAATTAGATTAGGAAAAATGGCTTTTGATGTAAATATAAATGCCAATAATCTTTTAGACAAAAGATACATTTCACATTTATCGCGTTTAAAAAATGATGGAATTCCAAACATGGGAAGAACGGTTGTATTAGGAATTAACTTCTCTATTTAATCTTTGAAAATAGTGTAAGTGATTCGTTTTCAGTAGTTTTTAAAGAAAAACATTTGGTTGTAATTATTTTTAGTGCTAACTTTACTAGATGCTAATTTTAAAACCACTCCATTATGAATTCCATGTTTGCAAAAATTGTTAGAAGGATACTGGGATGTATTCTTATTATTTTCGGATTAAATATTTTAGTACCAAAATCTTTTATTCCCTTACCAGAGTTGCCCCAGCAGGCAGCGGCTTTCATGAATTCTTTAGCAGCGACTGGCTATTTATTAAAAACTGTAGCGCTATTAGAAATATTTATTGGGGTATTGTTACTTCTTAAAAAATGGGTTGCGTTTGCATTAATTCTCTTAGCGCCAATTTCATTAAATATAGTATTATTTCATTTCTTCTTAGATGCCTCAGGTGTAGGAGGCGCTTTAGTTGTAGCAATATTAAATGGAATATTAATTTATAAATATTGGTCGAGTTACAGATCCTTATTTCATTACTAAATAAAAAAAGCGTCGAACACCGACGCTTTTTTTAATAGTTTATTTTCCCAATTTGACGCATGGTTTTTAAGATCTTTCCTTTCCTTTTTTGAATGTAAGCCGAAGAATTGGATGCTTTAAATTTTCTTGGATTTGGGAGAATAGCGGCAATTCCGGCTGCCTCCATTTTAGTTAAATTGTCTGCTTTGGTTTGATACCAATATTCGGATGCTGCCTCAACTCCGTAAACGCCTTCACCCATTTCTATCGAGTTGAGGTACACTTCCATAATGCGTTCTTTACCCCATACAATTTCGATTAAAATTGTGAAATAAGCTTCAAGACCTTTTCTAATATAACTTCGGCCTTGCCATAAAAATACATTTTTTGCCGTTTGTTGTGAAATGGTGCTGCCGCCTTTTAATCTTCGGCCTCTTTCATTATTTCGAAATGCTTTTTGCATGGCTTTAAAATCAAAACCATAATGGGTTAAAAAAGTACCGTCTTCACTTGCAATAACCGCCTTTTGCATGTTGGTTGAAATTTCTTCAAGCGGCACCCAAGTATGGCTGCAAGTCATTTCTTTTCCTGCAAATTTTTGTTCTAAGGCACGTGTAACCATTAAAGGGGTAAACGGAACGGGAACCCATTTAAAGACAATGACTAAAAATAAGGAGATTCCAAAAAACCAAAGCATTGTCTTCCAAAGAAAGGTCTTTAGTTTTTGAAAAAAGGTGCGGTTGGAATTGTTTTTGTTTGCTGCCATTTATACTAATTCTGCTAGTTCTTTTCCTATTAAACTTCCAATTGCTACTCCCATTCCGCCCAATCGCACGCCACAATAAACATTGTTCGATAATTGAGTTACGATGGGGTTTTTGTGTGCTCCAATTCCCATAATGCCGCTCCATCTGTGAGCAATTTGAAACTCTTGGTTTGGTAAAATTACATTTTTTAATAAGTCCTCCAATTTATTCTGAATTTTTTCTGTTTGCGATAAATCGGTGGTGGTTTCTCCTTCAAAATCCAAGTTTCGGCCGCCGCCAAGAAGAATGCGGTCTTCAAAATTTCTAAAATAATAATATCCTTTATCCAAATGGAAGGTTCCTTTAATGTCTAAATTAGGAATTGGTTCGGTGATTAAAACTTGCGCTCGAGCCGGTTTTACTTCATTATTGGTAAGTTGAGATGCAAACCCATTGGTTGCAAATAATAATTTATTGGTTTGAAATGTAAAACCGTTAACCACGAGTTCCACTGAATCATTTTGATCAGTAAATGAAGAAACTTCTGCTTGATTCAGTATTAAAATATCATTGGAAACAGCTTCTTTTAACAAAGCTTGCATCATGTTTCCAGTATCTATTTGTCCTTCAAACGGATTGAAAATGGAGTATTCTTTTATGTTTGCAAAAGCAAAGCGATCAACTTCCTTCGAGAATACATCGGCTTTGAAAAGCGGTTTTAAAATTTCATTTAAGAAAGGCATTTTTTGCAAACATTCATTATAGGTTGCCTCGTCATCTTGTAAAAATAATTCATAACCTCCGTATGGTTTAAAATCAAGGGTGGCATCACCTAGTCTTTTACGCAATAATTGCAATCCGTGCCATCTTTTTTGAACCAGCTGAATTACTTCTTCTTCGGAGTGGGTTTTTAGGTCGTCTATAAGTTCAGATAAACTTCCAAAGCAGGCGAAACCTGCATTTTTGGTACTGGCACCTTGAGGTAAAATTCCTTTTTCCAAGATTACAATTTTGCTTTTCGGAAAACGCTCTCGCAGTTCTAAAGCACAATGCAATCCTACAATTCCGCTCCCCACAATAGTGAAATCAACGTTTGTAAACCAATTTTTTATTTCCCAATAACTTAATTGCATAAAGGCTAATTTTTGCTAATTTATATAAAACTAATAACCCTACAATTTAAAATTACTTCCTAATTTTCTTGTTTTTATATTATTTAGAAAGAAATTGAATTAGGCTTTCCACATCAATACCACAAATTTTTTGAAGCTCTTCTAGGGTTCCGTGTTCGATAAAAGCATCAGGAATTCCGAGTGACTGCATGTTTTTGGAATAGTTATTTTGGAAAGCAAATTCAAATACAGCACTTCCAAATCCGCCTTTTATTGAACCGTCTTCTAGGGTAATTATATTTTCAAAAGAACCGAAAATTTCATGTAAAAGTTTTTCGTCTAAAGGTTTTATAAAACCAAAATCATAATGTGCAATCTCATTTGTTTGTGCCATTTTTTGTAACGCCAAACTTACATTATTTCCAATATATCCAGTTGATAAAACTGCTGTTTTAGAACCGTTTTTAAGTAAGTGTGCTTTTCCTATTTCAATTTTTTCAAAGCTTTTTTTCAAAACTTGAAACTCCGAA
>JBILNU010000097.1:0-6804 GCA_044374815.1 Flavobacterium sp. | reverse complement strand
GACTAAACACTAAATTTACTGCTCCAACCGAATTGATAAGATAGTCTGTACCTACAGTTGTTATATTGTTGAACGATGTTGCGATTGAAGTAACATCTGAACCCAAAACAGAAGAAGTCACACTTGGGGGCCCAATAGGAAAACCGTTAGAACCTGACCAATCTGCCCATTTAGTTTGTGCATTACTAAAAAATGCAAATAATAAAAATCCAACTAAAATAGTTTGCTTTAATGATTTGGAGAAAAAATTACTTTTCATTTGAAACATATGTTTGTTAAAAAAAAATTTCTAAAATATCTGCAAAATTAATATCATAACAAGTATTTAACACATAATTACCTACAATTAAGGGTAAATTTTTTTTACAAAAAAAACTCAAATAATTGAAAATCAATTATTTGAGTTTTTATGTATGGATAAGGAGAAATATTTTTTAGGGTGTTTTTTTTGTAAATTTTACGCTTTTACTAAAGAATTTAGGTATTCTTCTAGGGTGTAATTTATAGAAAGTTGCATCTTTTTTCTAATCTGTGAACGATAATATTCAATACTTTTTTCCGATTTACCCATTAATATTGCTATTTCTTTTGTTGTAAAATGCAAAGCAATATATTCAATTACTCGAATTTCTTTGTCAGTTATTTCAGGATGATCTTTTTTTACATAATCTATCATTTTGTCAACATTTAACTTCTTTTGCATAATTTGATTCAACTCCCTATAATTGTCAAAAAATGAATTTAAACACAATTTTAGTTTTTTAAGAGTTTCTTTTTCGTTATAACTCGGAGCTTTCTCATCAACAATGTTTTCCAATTGCTTTTTTAATAAGGCTACTTTTTTTATATTTAAAATTGAGGTAGTCAATTCATCAGAAGTTTCTTTTAAATTTTCTGTTAATTCTACTTTTTCTATCTCTTTCTTCAATAGTTCATTTTGAGCTCGAATTGTATTTAATGAATTAATTTTTTTGAAATTGCGTACAATTAAGAAAATGATTCCTAACCCCATACAAATTATAACCACTAACAATATAAATCTAATTTTACTTTTTGCTAATTGATTTTCAATAATTTCATTTTTTAACTGTATCTCAGAAAATCTACCTTTCAACTCTTCTAGTTCTTGCGCCACTTTATAATCCTCTACATGTAACATGTTTTTTTCTTTATTTAATGATTCATTGTTATTGATATATAAATCACTATAAAAATGATATTTTTCTATATCTTTTAATTTAAAATAGTGCTCTTTTAGTACTGAATAATATAAAGACATTAGATATAAATCATTACTTAATTTCACTTCTGGTGAAAACGCAATAATATTTGATATTTGCGTAAATGTTTTATTATAAACCAATAAATATCCTTGATTTATTAATAATTTTAAGTATAAATTTTGTTGGTTATAAATAGGAATTAATTGACCTAATAGTTCTTTAACTTTTGAATTATTTCTCCACTTTATAAAAAAGTCCAATTGCATTTCGCGCCATATTTCTTCATATATCGGATAATTAATAACGCGTTGTGATACTTCTTTTTGATAAGAAATAAATGCTGATTGATCATTTTGAAGAGCATGCCATTTCGCTAGATTTAATTTTTTAAGGAAAATAATGTATTGATTATAGTCTGCCGTCTTTTCTAGATATTCCTTAGCCAAATCAAATTGCTCTAAAGACATATAACACACACCAATATTTATATGATTTGTCCAATAGGAATCTTTTTTTTGCTTTTCGGTTACAATTAATTTCTTGTTTGCCCTTATAAAATAATCTAATGCTGTTTTATGATATCCTAAAGCGTTATAACTAGAGCCGATATTAATTATTGTATTTATAATTAGAGCATCATCTTTCTTTTTTTTTGCTTTTTTTAATACTTCTTTCCAAATTACAATAGCTTTATGATATTCATAATTGGAGTATTTTTCAATAGCTATTTGAAATAATTTTTTTAGGGGGTCATTATCTATTTTTTTTTCAATTTTATTTTTATTTTTATATTCTTCACTATTATTTTTTACATTGTTAGAGAATACATTATGAACAAAAAATATAAATACACCTATAAATAAATATTTTTTCATTTTTTAAAATTTAGGGTATGAAAGTACAAATTTCTAACTAATAATTTAAATTATTAAATTTTCTTATTATCTTTTTTATCTTTGAAAAAAAGATTCTCTATATGAATAACTTCGAATTATACAATCCTGTTAATTATGTTTTTGGGAAAGACCAAACCCAAAAATTAGCCACATTAGTTCCTAAAAATGCCAAAGTATTAATTGCTTATGGAGGTGGAAGTATCTTTAAAAATGGCGTTTACGATCAAGTAAAAGCCGCTTTGCAAGGTTTTGAAATCGTCGAGTTTGGAGGAATTGAACCCAACCCAAGATTTGAAACTTTGATGAAAGCAGTTCAAATCATTCGCGAACAACAAATTACTTTTATTCTTGCTGTTGGTGGTGGAAGTGTAATTGATGGTGTGAAATTTATTTCGGGCGCTGTAAATTATGAAGGGGATGCTATTGAAATTCTAAAAAAACGAATTCTTTTCACCGATATTTCTAAAGTAATTCCATTTGGAAGTGTTTTAACCCTCCCTGCAACTGGTTCCGAGATGAATTCGGGGGCAGTGGTAACCATAGAAGCTACTCAAGAAAAACTTACTCTTGGTGGAAGCGCATTATTTCCAAAATTCTCTATTGTAGATCCAACCGTAATTGTTTCTTTACCAAAAAGACAATTGCAAAACGGTGTGGTAGATGCCTTTACACATGTTATGGAGCAATACTTAACCTACAAGCACGATGCGATGCTACAAGACCGATTGTCAGAGAGTATTTTGCAAACTCTAATTGAGGTTGGACCAAATGTTGTTGAAAATCCGAGTGATTATAAATTGGCATCCAATTTTGTTTGGAGTGCAACCATGGCCTTAAACGGGTTGATTCAAAAAGGAGTGCCAAGCGATTGGGCAACCCACATGATTGGCCATGAATTAACGGCTTTGTATGAAATAGATCATGCAAGAACCTTAGCCATCATTGGTCCGAATTTATTTAAAGTAATGTTTGAAACGAAGAAAGAAAAATTGGCGCAATATGGCCAACGCGTTTGGAATATTACTGGAAACTCAACAGAAGAAATTGCTCATAAAGCCATTGAAAAAACGGTTGAATTTTACCATACGATGGGAATGAAAACCAAGTTATCGGAGAACACCGGAAACTATAAAGAAACAGCCAATTTTATTGTAAATCGATTTGAAGAAAGAGGTTGGCAGGCATTGGGCGAAAAACAAAACATCACTCTAGAAAAAGTTAGAGAAATAGTTGAAATGAGTTATTAGTATTTAAAAAGGCGTTCTAGAAAATTATCTAAAACGCCTTAATAAAACAAACTTCAACCCAAAAATAAGATGATTCTAACTTTATAACGGCAAAAGAGTAAACTTATTGCATTGATTATCATAAATTTAAGATTCTCCCCATAAAACATCAGGAATATTCATTGCTTTCACAGCTTTTGGGAATCTAATAATAAAAGAGTATTTTTGATTTTTCAAAAGACAAAAAAATGAATGCAAATCCAAAGTTTGCCGTTATAGGTGGGGGTAGTTGGGCTACTGCAATAGCCAAAATGCTGTGTGTAAACCTAAATGAAATTGCTTGGTACATGCGAAATGAATCGGCAATTGATCATATTAAAACCCAAAAACACAATCCAAATTATTTAAGTTCGGTTGAATTTGACACCAACAAACTTAAGCTAACTGCAGATATTAATGAAGCGGTAGCCTATGCTGATTATATTATTTTTGCCATTCCTTCGGCCTTCTTAAGTACCGAATTAGAAAAACTAACTGTTAGTTTAGAAAACAAAGTTATTTTTTCAGCTATAAAAGGAATTGTTCCTGAAACTTTCTTGATTGTTGGAGAGCATTTTCATCAAAAATTTGACATTCCATTCGAAAATATCGGAGTAATTACCGGTCCTTGTCACGCAGAAGAAGTGGCTTTAGAGCGACTTTCTTACTTAACAATTGCTTGTGGTGATCGATCAAAAGCGCGAGTAGTAGCCAAGGTCCTTGCAAGTAATTACATCAAAACTAAAATATCAGATGATATTATTGGTACCGAATATGCTGCCATGTTAAAAAACATTTACGCTATTGCTGCCGGAATTGCCCATGGCCTTGGTTACGGAGATAACTTCCAATCGGTGATTATGAGTAATGCCATTAGAGAGATGAAAAAATTCATCCGTAAAGTGCATAGAATGAAAAGAAATATTAATAATTCGGCTTATTTAGGCGATTTATTAGTAACAGGTTATTCGGTTTTTTCTCGAAACAGAATGTTTGGAAACATGATAGGAAAAGGATACACCGTAAAATCAGCAATGATGGAAATGAGTATGGTTGCCGAAGGGTATTATGCTGTGAAAAGCGCCTATAAATTAAACCAAGAATACAAAGCCAAAACACCAATTATTGATGCGGTTTACGAAATTTTATATGAAGGTAAAAACGCCAAAGCGGTATTTAAAAAACTAACTGATAAATTAGATTAAGATGAATGAAAGATGGAAATACCAGCTTAAATCGGGTGGGTTATGGGGCTTATTTATGTCGGTTTTTATTTTGCTTTTTAACATAAAAGAGCAACCCATTGCAGAGCAGTTACAACACCCAGAATTTTGGGTTAAAACCCTAGTATATTTAATTGTTGGAATTTTTGGATTGGGTTATTACAACTGGAAAAACAAACAAAAGCAACAATCTAAGTAATTATCTAACAATAACGCCTTCTACAAATAAGATAGGCACTTCTTCTGTAGCTTCTTCGCTGATGCTGTTTTTTCTAAAAATAAACTTCTTATCGTAAAGGGTATTTCCTATGAAGTAGGTTACCATAAATTCGTTATTCAGCTCCAAAACACTTTTTTCAATCATTTCTACTTTCACAACAGAAACCGAAGGAACATGTTGAAATGCATGTCGTAAAAGGGAGGTTTTTTTCATCTCTCCGTCAATGGTTCCGGCGGCTTTAGAAACAACCATTACACCGTCCAAGTCAAAGTCGGAATCATTTACTAAATATACATTCCATACTTTTTCCATGAAGTCGTCACTCCACTCGGGTATGGCAGCTAGGAATACATTTTCAACTTCAGGAATGGTAATGTCTGCCTTCATTAAATGCTGGCTTTAAACTGCTCTAAGAAACGCACATCGTTTTCATAAAACATTCGAATATCTCCAATTTGATATAATAACATGGCAATACGCTCAATTCCCATCCCAAAGGCAAAACCATTATATTCATCTGGGTTGATACCGCAGTTCTTCAATACATTTGGATCTACCATTCCGCAACCACCAATTTCCAACCATCCGGTTCCTTTGGTGATTCGGTAATCGGTTTCGGTTTTTAGTCCCCAATAAATGTCAATTTCGGCACTTGGTTCTGTAAATGGGAAATAACTTGGGCGCAAGCGAATTTTAGATTTTCCAAACATTTCTTTGGTGAAATACAAAAGGGTTTGTTTTAAATCGGCAAACGAAACCTCTTTATCAATGTATAACCCTTCCACTTGATGGAAAATACAGTGCGAACGAGAAGATACCGCTTCATTACGAAATACCCTTCCCGGAGAAACGGTACGAATAGGCGGTTTGTTATTTTCCATGTAACGTACTTGTACTGATGAGGTGTGGGTACGCAACAACACATCGGGATTGGTTTGGATGAAAAAAGTATCCTGCATGTCTCGTGCCGGATGGTATTCTGGCAAATTTAAAGCGGTAAAATTATGCCAATCGTCTTCAATTTCTGGACCTTCGGAAACATTAAATCCAATGGTAGAAAATATATCGATAATTTGATTTTTAACAATAGAAATTGGGTGACGTGATCCAATGGAAATTGGTTCGCTTGGGCGCGTTAAATCGCCATAAAAACCCTTAATCTCTTCTTTGCTTTCTAATTCCTCTTGAATCGATTTTACTTTTTCTTCCGCAACATTTCGAAGTTCGTTCAATACCAACCCAAAATCTTTTTTTTGTTCGTTTGGCACATTTTTAAACTCAGCAAAAAGCTCTTTAAGCAAGCCTTTACTTCCTAAATATTTGATACGAAATTGCTCTAAAGCTTCTTTGTTTTTTTCATTGAATGCTTTGGCTTCTTCTATATGCTGTTTAATCTTATCTATCATCGGAATCTCTTTAGTGCTGCAAATTTAAGTAAAAGTTGGAAGTTGGAAGTTGGAAGTTGGAAGTTTTTTGAAGAAATCTTATATCAAAAAGGATTAATCAATTAGTTCTTTTTCTATAAAATAATTTACAATGGCTTCTTTCATTAACACCGATTGTTCTCCAGCTTTTAGCGGCGGAAGTTCTTCTTTTATTTTGTAATGTGGCCAACCTTCTTTATCTACATAATCAAATTCATAATATCCATAAGGTTCAAGCAAGCGACAAATAGCAATATGCATAAGATTTATTTTTTCATCTTTTTTAAATAATTGCTGAAATCGACCGAACTCCTGAACACCAATTAGATAAATTATGGCATCCAAATCTAAATCTTCGCCTTGCGAAAATTGATTGGATAGTATCGAAACTACATTCTCCCAACGCTCTTTTAATTGTATATCTCTTGACATTTTTTATAGTTCTAATTGATTGCAAATATACCACTTTACACTCTTTTCTCTTTGTTCTTCTATCTATATTCTTTTCTATATATTTGTACTTTAATTATTACTTATGAGTTTTATTGATATC
>JBILNU010000096.1:0-6823 GCA_044374815.1 Flavobacterium sp. | reverse complement strand
ACCAAAACCTCCATTTCCGCCCCCGCCCCCTCCAGCATTGTGTATATTACCCCCACCGCCAGCATTTCCTGCAGCACCTCTTCCGTAGTCACCTCCCATATAACCAATCCACCCTGCGCCATAATCAACTGCATTAATTCCATTCCACATAAATCGTGGAGTACCCGAAATTCCCTCTCCTTTGCCAGATGACAATGTAATATTTGTTGTTGTAATAATATTAGAGTTATTTCCTGAAGGTCTAACATTTTGATAGCCGCCCCTAAAACCTTTTCCACTTGCATTAATAGTATATCCGTTTAAGTTTAGTTCTTCGGAAACCACAAATGCAATTACACCTCCAACTTTTCCATTCCATGCAGTTGTTTCTATATTACTATTTAAAGTAAGATTTTGAAATCTAGGTACTCTAATCACTTGAAAACGTTTAATAATTGAATTGGAAGTGGATAAAATATTTTGATAAGTATTTTGTATTCCGCCATTACAGTTTCCATTAATTTGTAATATTCCCCCAGTAAGTGGTACATCATTTAGTGCAATTACATATTCATAATTACCTGTATTTTCCATATCTGTATAGCCTGTTGCCCCCAGATTATCTAGTCCTGAATTAACTATACCTGCTCCATAGAGAGTACTATTACTACTATTGTAATTAGCACCTTGCATTTGTATGAGCATCAATAAATCTCCCTCTTGAATAGGTTTGTCTCCAAAACTATTTCCATAAATATCAACAGAAGGTACCGCATCTAAAATAATTGAAGTTGATCCAGGTGTAATTAATTGATTTTCTTGAGGCGGATAAAAGGTGTTTAATAGCGTTTGATTATTATTTAAAATAGAAATATTAGTACAACAATTAGAATTATTATTTTCAAGTGTAACACAATAGTTATTTATTTTTACTTTGTGTAAATTATTGGCCCCGCCTGTAGCCGATGTAAATCCCCAAAATACACTATTGTTATTTGGAAAAATTGCCCCTAAATTTATGGTTACATCAAATAATTGCACACCATCAAAAATTAATTTTAGTTTTTGCGTACTGGCAGTCCATTGAAATGTAGCAGTATGCCATTGCCCATTTTCAACATTACCAATATCTATTGGTGTTATAAATTCACTATGTGGACCTAATAAAAAGGGTTGACCGTTTTTAATTATTGCTACATGGTCATTTGTCAACGGATCTGAGCCTGAATTGTAATAAGTGTCAAATTCAATTGCAATAGATGGGCTAATACCTGCATATCCAATTCCTCCACCTAAACCACCGGCATTGGATGATTGAGGCTGCAATACAAATGCAATTCCATCAGCACCCCAATCATTTAAGCCAAAAAATAATTCACTTTCAATTAAAAAATCTTCATTAAAAAGAATTTCTTGATTGCTCCACATTGTTCCAAACAGATTGCCCTGATCAATTGTTAGGGTAACCTCAGGCGAATTTGTAACCACTGCATTGCCATTGAATACAAAATTTGCAGGGTTAAAGCTTGTACAATTTGTTTGCGAATAGCATACACTTATTAGAAATAACAAACAAATGATTAAACGATTTTTCATGATATTTTATCCTATTTAATTGTCAATTAGAAAAATTTAAACTAGTAATTGTATGAATTTATAATTAATTAGAAACTTTTATCCTAGGATAATTTAATTTCTATTTAGTAAATTTAACAAGTATTTACTTAATAAAGATAGAAATTATAAAAAAGAATGAATAAATTTAATGATTATTGAAAAAATTTATTTGTGATGATAAATTCAATTCAATCACGTATTTGTAAATTCCATTTTAATATATTTGAAACTATTTATGTAAACAAATAATGAATAAATTTCTGTTATTTTCTTTGTCAATTTTATCTGCGGTATCTTTTTCTCAGATAAAAAATAAATCAATTGAAGTGTATACTTCTGCCGATAGTACTTCGTATCGATTGTCTAAAACAAATTCCGATTTGAAGTTTGTAGAGATGAAACAACCTCTCGAAACTCAAGTGTGTGTCTTTGTTAATCCGGATAAAAAATTCCAAACATTCCTTGGAATTGGAGGAGCAATTACCGATTCCAGCGCTGAAGTATTTGCAAAATTACCTCCCAATAAACAATCCGAATTTATTGAGGCTTATTATTCCAAAGACAAAGGAATTGGCTATTCGCTTATTAGAACCAACATGTCTAGCTGTGATTTTAGCTCGGATATGTATGATTATGTAAAGGAAGGGGATAAAAATTTGAATTCGTTTTCAATAGAACACGATAAAAAATTCAAGATTCCATTAATTCAAAAAGCTTTGCAATCCATTGGGAAAGACGCGAGTTTTTATATAAGTCCATGGTCGCCGCCAGCTTTTATGAAAGACAATAACAGCAAACTTCAAGGCGGAAAATTACTTCCTGAATACCATCAATCATGGGCAAATTATTATGTGAAATACATCAATGCGATACAAAAAGAGGGAATTCCGGTGTGGGGATTGACCATTCAAAATGAGCCTATGGCAAAACAGCGTTGGGAATCTTGTATTTTTTCTGCAGAAGAAGAAAGAGATTTTCTAAAAAATTACCTCGGACCAACATTGGAAAAGTCCGGACTTGGATCTAAAAAAATTATAATTTGGGATCACAACCGCGACCTAATTTCACAACGCGTGAGCACTATTTTATCGGATGCTGCTGCAAGCAAATATGTATGGGGAATTGGATTTCATTGGTATGAAAACTGGAGTGGCGGCGAAATGATGTTTGATAATATTGGAAAAGTAAATGAAATGTATCCCAATAAAAATCTATTATTTACTGAAGGTTGCGTAGAGCGATTCAATCCTTCAAATTATCAATTATGGAAAAACGGCGAGCGTTATGGAAAATCGATGATTAACGATTTTAATAATGGCACGGTAGGATGGACCGATTGGAATGTGCTTTTGGATCAAAATGGGGGTCCGAATCATGTTGGAAATTTCTGTTTTGCACCCATTCACGGTAATATAGAAACTGGTGAATTAATTTATACCCCATCCTATTATTTTATCGGACATTTTTCAAAATTTATAAATAAAGGAGCTAAAAGAATCAGTAGTAGTGCCAGCAGAAGTCAATTGCTTACAACCTCTTTTTTAAATCCAGATGGAAAAGTAGTAACTGTGGTGATGAACCAGAGTAATGCTACAATTACATATAATTTATGTGTTGGGAATAGGGCTTCAGAAGTGACTATTTTGCCTCATGCCATTCAAACTTTAGTTTATTAAAAAATGAAATATATAGTAAGCACAGTTCTATTTCTTGTCTTTTCAATTTCTTTTTCGCAAAGCAAATCAATTGACTTGCGCGTAGAAGCGTTATTGAAAAAAATGACCTTAGAAGAAAAAATAGGGCAATTAAATCAATACACAGACGATTGGAATATTACAGGACCATTAATTGTAAATCCGAATAAAGAAGCCGATATCAAAGCTGGAATGTTAGGCTCAATGCTGAATGTAAACGGCGTGGAGCGAACAAGAAAATACCAAGAATTAGCCATGCAATCGCGGTTAAAAATCCCGTTGTTATTTGGTTTTGATGTGATACACGGATACAAAACGACCTTTCCAATTCCTTTGGCAGAAGCGGCCTCTTGGGATTTATCGGCCATGGAGCTTTCGGCGCGTATTGCTGCAATTGAAGCAGCTGCAAGTGGAATTCATTGGACATTTGCGCCAATGGTAGATATTAGCCGCGATCCGCGATGGGGTAGAGTTATGGAAGGAGCAGGGGAAGATACCTATTTAGGAACCAAAATTGCTACTGCCCGTGTAAATGGATTTCAAGGTAAATTGGGAGATTTGAATTCGGTTATGGCTTGCGCCAAACATTTCGCGGCTTATGGAGCAGCAGTCGGTGGAAGAGAATACAATTCGGTTGACTTGAGTGATCGAATGCTGTGGGAAGTATATTTGCCTCCTTTTAAAGCGGCCGTTGATGCAGGTGCTGCCACCTTTATGAATGCTTTTAATGATATTAACGGAATTCCTTCCACAGGGAATAAATACCTTCAAAGAGACATCTTAAAAGGAAAATGGAATTATAAAGGATTTGTTGTTTCCGACTGGGGTTCAATAGGTGAAATGTATACGCATGGCTATTCTAAAGACGGAATTGAAGCGGCCTATTCTGCCATTACAGCAGGATCAGACATGGACATGGAAAGCAATACCTACCGCAATACTTTAGGGCAATTGGTAAAAGAAAAAAGAATATCAGTTGCTTTAATTGACGATGCGGTAAAACGAATTCTTCGTAAGAAATTTGAATTAGGTTTGTTTGAAGATCCGTATAGATTTTGTAATAAAGACCGACAAGAAGCTGCGTTAAACAATCCAGAACATGCCAAAGCAGCAAGAGAAGTGGCGGCCAAATGTATTGTCTTACTTAAAAATGATACAAATACTTTACCTCTTTCAAAACAAACTAAAACTATAGGAGTTATTGGGCCAATGGTTAAGTCAAAAAGAATCAACCATGGTTTTTGGGCAGTTAATTTAAAGGATGTGGATTCAACTTACATCGTCTCACAATGGGAAGGAATTGAAAATAAAGTTGGGAAAAACACCAAGTTACTTTATGCAAAAGGATGCGATATAGAAGGGGAGAGCAGAGCAGGATTTCAAGAGGCACTAGATGTGGCTAATCAATCGGATGTGGTGATTGTAAGCATTGGTGAACGCTACAACATGAGCGGTGAAGCCAAAAGTAGAAGCAACATTCATTTGCCAGGTATTCAAGAAGAATTAATTAAAGAATTACAAAAAACAGGAAAACCAATTGTGGTACTTATTAATGCGGGGCGTCCGTTGGTTTTTAATTGGATAGCTGATAATATGCCAACGGTTTTGTATACCTGGTGGTTAGGGTCGGAGGCAGGAAATGCCATTGCTGATGTGCTTTTTGGAGATTATAATCCTGCGGCAAAATTACCCATGACTTTTCCAAGAACCGAAGGTCAAATCCCTATTTATTACAATCATTTCAACACCGGAAGACCTTCAATTAATGAAGAAAAGCTGTATAAATCAAGTTATATAGATTTACCAAATACACCAAAATTCCCTTTTGGTTACGGATTGAGTTATACGACTTTCAATTATTCGAATTTGAAATTAT
Organism: Flavobacterium sp.; assembly: GCA_044374815.1. GTDB lineage: Bacteria > Bacteroidota > Bacteroidia > Flavobacteriales > Flavobacteriaceae > Flavobacterium. The sequence continues at coordinate 1,657 of JBILNU010000096.1, read as the reverse complement.
CGAATACCAAAATGAAATCTAATGAAAAAATAACGGTCACAATGGATATCAGTAACACGGGTAAATACGACGGGGAAGAAATTGTGCAGTTGTATATTCAGGATCAATTTGCTTCATTGATTCGTCCAATACTAGAACTGAAAGATTTTCAGAAAATAAAATTAGCGGCCGGAGAAACAAAAACTATTTCGTTTATAATTGATAACCAAAAGCTATCTTTTTACAATAACCAATTGGAATTTACTTCAGAGCCTGGAACTTTTAATTTATTTATTGGAGCTTCCTCTGCAGATATTCGATTAAAAAGCAACTTTGAGTTGGTGAAATAATTAATATATATTTAATAAAAAGGCTGTCGAAAGACAGCCTTTTTTATTTGTAACGAAGCAATAATTATTGCATATCAAAAAATCTACTATTATCTCCTCTTCGGTTCTTCTTTAAAGGATTAAAATCAAATATTAAATATATTTCGAAGGTATTATATGGCGTGCCTCCAATTTTTCTACCCATTTCAAATGAATAATTAGCGCCGATTTGAATTTCTTCAATATAAATATTTAATGAAGTACCAAATTGAGATACTGTAAAACCACCATAGTTATTAAAATGTTGATTCAATCCGAATCCTACATTTCCTAAGATTGCTTCTTGGTATAAATCAATTCTGGATTTAGATCCTTGTTTTGAAAAAGTGTTGTAAAAAAACAAATAAGAATAATAAGGTAAGAACCCTTGGTCATATTTATTTATATCAAATTGAATACCTGTTTGCAGGGAAATAAATAAGTCCTTAATATTTGAAGCATTTGTATTAAATGAGGTTTCTGGTCTGTTTATGTGTTTAATATTTGCACCAATCATAACATGCGAATCATTATTAAACACATCTCCAGTATTGTAAAAGCTCACCCCGGCACCAATATCAAGAAAATTAACATTATTATTTATATTTATTGGATCATTAGAGACTCCAGCAATAGTTCCAGTCAACGCATTTAATTGGTCTTCAAAAATTAATGAATTAAAATCTAACTGAGTATTTCCATAACCAGCAGAAACGGATGGATTAAAAACCCATTGTTCATTTAATTTAGTTTTATAGATATAATGTAAATTAGTTGAAGTAATTGAATAGCCCAAAGAGCTAATTTGTTGTGAACTTACATCAAGTGCTAATGAAAAATCATAGTTTTCAAAGAAGTGATTTAAATAGGCAAACTTATTATCTAACTTAGTGTTTTGATTAAAACCTTCAGTACTATAAATTATACCGGCCTTTGAAGAATCTCCAAAACCATAAAAACTTGGATTCATAGATCCCATTACCACATTTTGATTTTTATAGATATAATCTTGACTAAAAACGGCAGTCGAAATTAATAATATCAATAGTAAAAAGCTGTTATTATTTTTCATATTCTTTTATTTTACAAGTAAGAATCTACCTTCTTTCTCAATTTTAACATCATTAATAGTAGTGGCCATTATATAATATCTATAATTATTATTCATAGGCTCATTTTTTCCTTTTTCAACTCCATCCCAACCCCAATCTGAAGTTAGAACAGAAACTTCTGAAGAAAATTCATAAACTAAATTACCCCAACCATCATAAATATACATGGCAACATCTTTAAGTCCTACTAATGAAGGA
>JBILNU010000095.1:0-6842 GCA_044374815.1 Flavobacterium sp. | reverse complement strand
TTAGAATGCTTGGAAATTCTTCTATATTTTGTAGATCGAAGTTTTCATAATCACAATCTTCATATAAATCCTGTGAGAATTTTTCTGTGAAGTATTTTTTTGAAAAAGAATAGGAAATGTTTTTTCCTATCAAGCCAAATATTTTATTGCTTTGTAGCATCTATTGTAATTGGAATTATAAAAGTGCATCGTACTTTTTTGCCATTTTGTTCACCTGGTCTCCATTTTGGCATTTTTTTTAAAACATCCATTGCAGCTTTATCTGTTCCATAACCAAGATTACGAATAATTTTAATATCGGTTATAGATCCGTCTCGTTCAACTACAAAAGTTGCAAATACCTTACCTTTTAATTCCGCTTCTTTCATTTCAGAAGAATATTGAAAATAATTTGAAAAGTAAATTGCTAATTTATCATTGCCTCCCGGAAATTCTGGTTTTACTTCAATGCCTGCAACATTATAAATAAGATTTTCATCTTGTTCATTAATTTCAGGACTTGGTTCAGCTACAACTGTTTCATAACCATTGGGATCTGCTTTTATGTAGTTACTTCTTTCTTCGTAGGAGATTTCTTTTACCTCAATAGTTTCAGGAGCTTTTTTTGGATCGGATTTTGATTTTTTGGCTTGACCAAAAGAGCAAGTGATTGCTAATAAAGCAAATAGTAAAATGCTTTTTTTCATTATTGTTGGTACTTATTAATCACGGATTGAACTTTTTCCAAATTCCATATCGCAGGAAATAATTCATTCAACAAACTATGGTTGTTGAAATTCAATCGTAATCCATTATTTAAATGAAAAGAGCCTTTTTCTGATTCGTTTTGAGTATAGTATAAACCGGCTAAGCGGTATTCTACTTCATATTCTTCAGGGAAATATTCAGATGCTTGTAAGAGTGTAACTATGGCGCTGTCAATTTCATTTAAATTTACCAAAACATCTACCCAAAACAACCAAGTATCAAGTTGATAATCACCAAGTTCAACTGCTTTTCGATAGCCATATTCTGCATCCTCAAATAAATTTAAAGCTTTGTTTATTGATGCAAATCGCTTCCAATAAGCTTGATTTTGATCGTCTATAGAAAGGGCTTTATTTACATGATTTAATGCTTTCTCATATTTTTTTTGACGCACATAAAAATCGGTTATTGCAATCCATCCTTTATCTAACAAAGGATCTTCATGAACGGTTTTATTGAAAAAAACTAAGGCTTCTTTGTTTTTACCTAATTTTTCATAACATTTTCCAATTCGTAACAAAGCATACGAGGTAGGATCGTCCAATTCTATTGTTTTTGCATAGCTTTCAATGGCATCTTCGTAGCGTTTTAAACGCTCTAGAGATTTTCCTTTCTCCATAAATGCACCAACAAAATTATCATCAATGAAAGTTGCATATTCAAATGAACGCACTGCGTTTCCGTAATCTTTTATTCCATAATACAAACGCCCTGTTTGATGCCATGCAATTTCAGAATACGGATTTTTGTCAATGTATTTTTTTAAATACTCTATTGCGGCTTGATTTTGATCTAAAAATTCAAAACAATAAACTACATTATAAATAGCAGATTGATCTTCAATATCTTCTTCTAAACATTTTATGAAATTAACTTTCGCCATTTCTAAATTGTCCATGAATAGGTATTCCATACCAATTAAATTATAGATGTCGCTATAATCTTCGGTAAATTGTAAAGCTTCCGACAGCAATTCTACTGCCTTTTCATGATCGTCTCTTTTCGAGTAGATATTTGCTTTCTGAATGTAAATTTCTTCGTTGGTAGGCTCCAAGTAGTAAAGGTCGTTTAGAAGTTTCTCTGCCAATTCTAACTTGTCTTCAAAAATGAGTATTTCAACCTGAACTAATTTTAAGCCATTGGATTTTGGATGTTGTTCTAAGCCAATTTTTAATGCCTTTTTAGCCAAATTGGTTTTGCCCATATCCAAATAATGTAGGATTATTTCTTCAAATTCTTCCGAATCAAAAAAAAGTACTTTGTTGGTTTTCAACATAGATTCAAACTTTGACAAGGACAAGTTATAGTTTTCTTCTTCGTGATCTAAATGCATAACAATTGATTTGAAATAAACTATTATAAAGATACCCAACTAGGACCAGAAATAGTTGCATATCTAATTTTGTTTTGAACAAATTAATTAACAGAAAATGTTGAAGCTAGAAGTTGGAAGTCAGAAGATGGGAGATTGAAGTTTATTAATCTTAAATTTTAATCTTTAACTATTTAAAACTTCATCCAAAACTTCAAGTAGTATTTTGCAGCCTTCTTTTATTTCTTCTTCAGAAATGGTAAGTGGAGGAGTGATTCGGATTGCTTTTCCTTCAAATAATAACCAAAATAAAATAAGTCCTTTTTCTTGGCATCGTAATATTACTCTGTCGGTTATTTCGGATTTAGCCGTCATCGCTGCTAGCATTAATCCTTTACCTCTAACCTCTGTAATCAATGGATGCACGAGTAGTTTTCGGAATAATTTTTCTTTTTCTAGCGATTGTTTGGCGTAGTCTTTTTCGATTATCTCTTGAAGTGTTGCCAAGCAAGCAGCAGCAATAACAGGGTGACCTCCAAAGGTGGTAATGTGTCCTAATTTAGGATCGTGGCTCAATAAATCCATGTGTTTTTCATTAGCAATGAAGCCACCCACAGGCATTCCGCCGGCCATTCCCTTTCCAATTATCACTACATCTGGGATTACATTATAATTTTCGAAACCAAATAATTTTCCTGTTCTTCCAAATCCGGGTTGAATTTCGTCAACAATCAAAAGGGCTCCAACTTCTTCACATCTTTTTTTAACTTTTGCTAAAAAATCATTTTCAGGTTGGATAAATCCTGCGCCACCTTGAATACTTTCTAAAATGATACCGGCTGTTTTGGTTGTAATTTTTTGGATATCTTCTTCATTGTTGAAAGTAATAAAATCAACATCGGGAACTAGGGGTCTAAAAATTTGTTTGCGCTCTTCAAATCCCATGACACTCATTGATCCCATCGTATTGCCATGATAGGCATTGTGACAAGATATTAACTGACTTCTACCTGTTACACGACGCACTAATTTAAGCGCTCCCTCACAAGCTTCGGTCCCTGAGTTTACCAAATAGACTTTGTTTAAAGAAGCAGGTAAATTTTCAACTAATAATTTGCAATACTGAACCGCTGGGCTCTGAGAATACTCGCCATATACCATTACATGGGAATATTTATCGAGTTGGTCTTTGATGGCTTGATTTACTCGCGGATGTTGGTGTCCCAATGAGCAAGCGGATACACCTGCTACAAAATCTAAATACTTTTTGTTATTGGTATCAAAAATATAAGATCCTATTGCATGCGAAACTTCCATACCTAAAGGGTAAGGAGAGGTTTGAGCTTGGTATTTAATAAAATCAGAATTCATTGAGATTATTTATCGAAGTAAAATTTGATCGCAAATTTAGGAAAATAGAGTCAACTCAAATGTTTATTAAGATTTTTTTATTAATAGATTAAAAAGCACTTCAAATTTTTATCTTTGTGACTTATGACTTCCAATTTATTATTATATGAAAAAATTTCTGGTACTCACATTGGTTTGCTTTTCGCTAAGCGCTAATTCCCAAATAAAGAAAACAAATTCTAAACCCCAAGCTAAAGTTATTGCCGCTAAAAAAAAGCAGGTAGTTTATCAAGTTTTTACGAGGTTATTCGGAAATAAAAATACAACCAATAAACCATGGGGAACCATTGATGAAAATGGCGTTGGAAAATTTAATGATTTTACGGATAAGGCCTTAACGGAAATAAAAAATCTTGGTGTTACTCATATTTGGTATACCGGAGTACCGCATCATGCTTTAGTAAATGATTATACTAAATACGGAATTTCCAATGACGATCCCGAAGTGGTAAAAGGTCGTGCAGGGTCACCTTATGCAGTTAAAGATTACTATAATGTAAACCCGGATTTAGCAGTAGATCCTTCTAAAAGATTGGAAGAATTTGAGGCGCTTATCGCCCGAACGCATAAAAACGGATTGAAAGTAATTATTGACATTGTTCCCAATCATATTGCAAGAAAATATGTTGGATTAAATAATCCGAAAGGAGTTCGCGACTTTGGTGCCGATGATAATACTAAGGTTGAATACGATAAAAACAATAATTTTTATTACATACCGGGGCAACCATTTGAGGTACCTACTTCGGATAGCTATAAACCATTGGGCGGTGAATCAAATCCATTAATAGACGGAAAATTTGATGAAAATCCAGCAAAATGGACAGGTAATGGATCGCGTTTGGCTAAACCCGATATTAATGATTGGTATGAAACTGTAAAAGTCAACTATGGAGTTCGTCCTGATGGTTCTAAAGATTTTCCTGAATTACCAAAAGACTTTGACAAGAAATCAAATAAAGAACATTTTGAATTTTGGAAGAACAAAGAGGTGCCAAGTTCTTGGAAAAAATTCAGAGATATTACTTTATTTTGGACTTCAAAAGGGGTAGATGGTTTTCGTTATGACATGGCTGAAATGGTGCCGTATGAGTTTTGGAGTTATATGAATTCGGCTATCAAAATGAAAAATCCAGACGCCTTTTTGATGGCGGAGGTTTATAATCCGAATGAATATAGAAACTATATTTATTTAGGTAAAATGGATTATCTGTATGATAAAGTGGCTACTTATGATAAATTAAAAGAAATTATTCAAGGAAGATCAAGCGCTGATGGGCTTAAGGATATCCAAAAGAGTATGGCCGATATTGAACGTCACATGCTTCATTTCTTAGATAATCATGATGAGCAACGATTGGCTAGCCAAGAATTTGCAGGTAGTGGAGAAAATGGAAAACCACTAATGGTGTTTTCTGCAACTATTGGATCTGCTCCAACTATGGTTTATTTTGGACAAGAAGTAGGAGAGCCAGGAAATGAAAATGGTGGTTTTGGTACTCATTCTAGAACTTCTATTTTTGATTATGTTGGGGTGCCTAATCACCAAAGATGGATGAACGAAGGTAAATTTAACGGAGGTCAATTATCAGAAAAAGAATTAAGCCTTAGGGATTTTTATAAACGATTATTAAATTTCACGCTTAAAAGTGAGGCATTAATGGGGCAATTTGAAGAAATTCAAACAATAAATAGAAAAGAAACTAACGATTTTGATGAAAATAAATATGCTTTTGTTCGTTGGTCTGCCAATGAAAAGCTTGTAATTGTTGTTAATTTTTCAAAAGAAAAAGAAGCCACAATCGACCTTAAAATCCCGGCCGATGTTATTGCAAAATGGCACTTAAAAGATGGAGTTTATACTGTTACAGATCAATTGTATGGTAGCTCCAATCAATTACAAGTGGTGAACGGCATGGGAACGATTCATGTTACTTTAGCTCCAAGTGAAAGTTACATTTACAAATTGTAATTCTTAAATTAGTTTCAATTCTACTTGTTTTATGCAACTATCAGTAATCATCCTTAATTATAATGTGCGCTATTTTTTAGAGCAGTGCGTTTTAAGTGTTCAAAAGTCACTTAAGGGGATTGATGGTGAAATTATTGTGATTGATAATAATTCTTCAGATGATAGTTGTGCCATGATGAAGCAACAATTTCCGGGGATTAAATTAATTAGCAATTCTAAAAATTTAGGTTTTCCAAAAGGGAATAACATTGGAGTTGAACAAGCAAAAGGCGAATACATTTGTATCTTAAATCCGGATACTATTGTTGCTGAAGATACATTTTCTAAGATTTTAAATCCTTCAAATTGGAATTCAAATACCGGAATTATTGGCTGTAAATTAGTCGATGGTGCCGGAAACTTTTTACCAGAAAGCAAACGCGGAATTCCAACGCCTTGGGTTTCATTCACTAAGATTTTTGGATTGTATAAAATATCTAATTTATTTGGAAAGTACTACGCCCAACATTTGTCTGAAAATCAATCCGGAAAAGTTGAAATACTTGTAGGCGCTTTTATGGTGATGCGTAAGGATTTATATACTGAAATGGGTGGTTTTGATGAAAATTGCTTCATGTATTCCGATGATATTGATTTGAGTTATCAGGCATTATTGAAAGGAAAATACAATTATTATTTTCATGACACCACGGTGATTCATTTTAAAGGAGAAAGCACTGTTAGGGATGGAACTTACATGAAACGTTTTCAAGAAGCTATGAATTTCTTTTACAGAAAACACTTTACAGTTTCTTTTTTCTTTTCCATTTTTATGAATATCGGAATTGTGTTATTTTCAATAGTTAAGAGGTTTCAGGGTACAAAATTTGAAAAAATTAAACCAGATGCTTATTGTTTGATTTCTGATAGAGAAAATAAGGAAGAGTTGATTCATCAGCTTGAAAAAAAATTTGGCACAAAGTTTAATGATGTTGTAGATGAGAGTGTTAAAACAGAATTTGTTATTGATTTGTCTAGCCTTTCCTGTAAAAAAGCTATAGCGTTTATGGAAAATAATAAAAGAAAAAATCATACATTTAAATTAATTTCTTCTAATGCTCAATTTATTATTGGAAGTAATAACAGTAATGATCGCGGAGAAGTACTTGTTTTAGAATAAAAAATATTAGGTAAAAATTATATAATTCTTGATTATACCTGAAAATAATCATTAATTTTGCAAACCAATTAACGATATACAACTTTAGTTTAAAGATATGGCAAAGTTCGAATTAAAATTACCCAAAATGGGAGAGAGTGTTGCAGAAGCAACCATTACCAACTGGTTAAAAAATGTAGGAGAAACTATTGCTGCTGATGAAGCGGTTTTAGAAATCGCTACTGATAAAGTTGATAGCGAAG
>JBILNU010000094.1:0-6856 GCA_044374815.1 Flavobacterium sp. | reverse complement strand
ACAAACCATTTTACAATTCCGCTTGGATGTTCGGCGGAAGCCACATCACGATCTACTTTTTGCTTGCAAGTCAAGCGCACATAAACGGTGTCGTTGTGGTAAATTGGACGTAAGAAACGGCATTCTTCCAATCCGTAATTGGCTGCAACCGGACCTTTATTTGGATACACAAACAATCCTGCAGCTGCTGCCAAAATAAAATAGCCGTGCGCGGTTCTTTTCTTAAATATACTTCCGTCCAACGAGGTAATATCGGTATGGGCATAGAAATGATCCCAAGTAAGATTGGCAAAATTTATGATATCGGTATCGGTAACAGTTCTATTGTGGGTGCGCAACGACATTCCCGGTTGGATGTCTTCCCAGTGGTATTGAAACGGATGTTGGGTAATTTCTTTGTAAGCTGAATTGGCTTGGTAAATTCCGGTGATTTCGGTTAATGTTGTTGGCGAACCTTGAATAGCACAACGCTGCATGTAATGCGTAATCCCGCGAACTCCACCCATCTCTTCACCTCCACCAGCACGCCCTGGACCACCATGAACCAATAAAGGCAATGGCGAACCGTGACCGGTACTTTGTTTTGCATTTTCGCGATTCAGCACTAAAATTCTTCCGTGATGCGAAGCCGCATTGACTACATAATCTTTGGCAATCGAATCCGAATTGGTAACTATGGAGGAAACCAAAGAACCTTTACCCATTTGTGCTAATTCAACGGCTTCCTCTAAAGTTGCATAAGGCATTAAGGTTGAAACAGGTCCGAATGCTTCCGTTTCATGAACGGCAGTATTTTGGAACGGTTGATCCTCACGAAGTAAAATCGGACTCACAAAAGCACCTTTTGCATCGGCACCAATTAAATTCACTTTTTCTAAATCGCCATAAACCAATTTGGAGGTTTTAGTTAACTCCGAAACTCTATTTTTAAGCACTTCAACTTGGTCTTTACTAACCAAAGCACCCATGCGCACTTCTTTCAATCGTGGGTCACCAACGGTTACTTTATCCAACGATTTTGAAAGGGCATTTTGTACTTCATCAATAAGTTTTTCAGGAACAATCATTCTACGAATTGCGGTACATTTCTGACCCGCTTTCACGGTGATTTCGCTTCGCGCTTGATTGATAAACAAATCAAATTCAGGTGTTCCTGGAACGGCATCTTCACCTAAAATAGAAGCATTTAACGAATCGGCCTCCATTGTAAACGGAACCGCTTCTTGTATAATTCTAGGATGTGCTTTTAGCAATCTACCAGTTGCTGCCGATCCGGTAAAGGTAATTACATCCTGACTTTCAACGGTGTCAAATATATTTTTAGCCGTACCTGAAATTAACTGCAATGCGCCTTCCGGCAAAATATTAGAAGCTATAATTTCTCTCACTACGGCTTCTGTTAAATAGGCAGTAACAGGTGCTGGAAGCACAACGGCTGGCATTCCGGCCATCCAGTTAACGGCACATTTTTCAAGCATTCCCCAAATAGGAAAGTTGAACGCATTAATGTGAATGGCTACTCCTTTTTTCGGAACCAAAATATGATGCGCCATAAATCGCCCCCCTTTTGACAAGTCAATTGGATCCCCTTCTACATGATACGGCTGATTGGGAAATAACTTTCGCAACGACGCATTGGCATACAAATTCCCGAAACCTCCTTCAATATCAATCCATGAATCAACACGAGTCGCACCGGTTTTGTAACTAATTTCGTAGAACGCTTCTTTGCGTTTGGTTAAATATAGTGCCAAACTTTTAATCATATTTCCGCGTTCTTGGAAGGTCATTTTGCGTAATTTCTCGCCGCCTTTGGTTCTTCCATAATGTAAAATAGCAGGAATATCCAATCCTTCCACCGAAGTTTCTGCAATGAATTCACCCGTTACCGCATCATAAGACGCTTTTCCTTCGCCAGTTGCCGAAGTCCATTTTCCAAGTACGTAATGTTGTGTTTTATTCATATTTTCTATTTGATTGTTGATTCAAAAAAGTTCAAAAATCGTTAATCTATACTCTTTCAATAATTACTGCATAACCTTGTCCAACGCCTATACACATGGTAATTAAGGCATATCTTTTTTGGGTTAATTGCAACTCCAACGCAGCAGAATATAAAATTCTAGCACCGGTTACTCCAAGTGGATGCCCTATTGCAATAGCACCACCATTTGGGTTTATTCTTGGGTCGTTGTCTTGCAATCCCAGTTCGCGAATGCAAGCAATACTTTGCGCTGCAAATGCTTCATTCAATTCAATTACATCCATTTGATCTAGAGTCAAACCTGCTTTTTCTAAAGCTTTTTTTGAGGCATACACAGGTCCGATTCCCATAATTCGTGGCTCTACTCCCACCACTGCCGAACTCACAATTCGCGCTAAAGGTTTCAAGTTGTATTTTTGTACCGCTTCCGCAGAAGCGATAATTGTTGCTGCCGCTCCATCGTTCAACCCTGAAGAATTTCCTGCAGTTACGCTTCCGTCTTTTTTGAAGGCAGGTCGTAATTTGGATAACCCTTCTAAAGAAGTAGATGGTTTTACAAACTCATCTTTTGAAAACTGGATGGCATCGCCTTTTCGTTGTGGAATTTCAACGGTTACTATTTCTTTTGCTAATCTTCCTGAAGCCTGAGCTGCGGCTGTTTTTTGTTGGCTATGCAAAGCAAAAGCATCTTGGTCTTCACGAGTAATATTATATTTTTCAACTAAATTTTCGGCGGTTTCACCCATAGCATCGGTACCATACATGGCGTGCATTTTAGGGTTTACAAAACGCCACCCAAAACTAGAATCATACATTTTAGAATCGGTTCCAAAAGCAGTTGATGGTTTGGAAACCACCAACGGTCCGCGTGTCATATTCTCAACTCCACCCGCAATAAAAACATGTCCGTCTCCCGCTTTTATTGCGCGACTTGCATGAATAATTGCTGAAAGACCCGAACTACACAAACGGTTTACGGTTTCTCCCGGAACTGAATACGGCAGCCCAGCAAGAAGCAACGACATTCGAGCCACATTGCGATTATCATCACCCGCTTGATTGGCACAACCCAGAATTACATCGTCGTATGCCTCCAAAGGAATAGCAGGGTTTTTATCGGTAACCGACTTAATTACCAATGCCCCTAAATCATCTGCTCTAACTGGAGCGAGAGTTCCTTGATAACTTCCAATAGGAGTACGAACTCCGTCTATAATGTATGCTTCCATATTGATTTATTTGATTGTCGATTTTTGATTGTTGATTGCTGAACTTTTAAAATCTTCTAAATTAAAAAAATCGTTAATCTAAAATCGTTAATTTTATTTTAGTCTTCCCAATCCTTACTTGTTCTATAGACAACACCTTTAAAAAGTGCTACCATTTCATCTCCTCGTTTCACTTCAATAATATTGAATCCCAATTTGTTGTTTACTTTTTCAATTACCGATTCGGCAACTAAATAATCTCCTTCATTAACTGCCTCTATATGATTTATGGATGTTTCAATGGAAACGGCAAATTTACCATGGGTGTTGGCTGCAAATCCAAAAGCAGTGTCTGCCAAAGAATAAGTGATGCCGCCATGTGCTTTGTTCATGCTGTTCAACATTTCTTTACGAACGGTCATTGCCACTTTACAACGCCCAATTTCACATTCTAAAATTTCAATACCAAGCCACTGACTGTATGGGTCTTGGCTTAACATTTTGTATGGTATTTTAGTTCCTTCCATATTGATTTATTTGATTGTTGAATGCTGAACTCAAACTATTTCAAACATCGTTAATTGAAAAATTTGTTATTCTCTCTTGCCATTCTGCGTAAAATCGGACTGCATCTGTAACGATCCTCATGGTATTCATTGTAAAGTGCATCTAATTTTTCTACGCACCAATCAATTCCGAGTTCATCTGCCCAAGCCAACAATCCTTTTGGATAATTCACTCCTTTCGTCATGGCATTATCTATATCTTTAGCGGAAGCAATATTTAAAAACAAAGTATCGGCTGCTTCATTAATTAACATTACAATTACTCGATCAAAAATTTCTTTTGCAAGTGTACTGTTTTCCGTAGGTTTTGGTAATTCTGATGAATAATCATAAAAACCTCTTCCTGTTTTTCTTCCTAAAAATCCTGCTTCTACCAATCGTTTTTGTGTGAAAGAAGGTTTAAACTTTGGATCGAAATAAAAGGCGTTGAAAACCGTTTCGGTGACAACATAATTTACATCATGCCCGATGAAATCCATTAATTCAAATGGGCCCATACGGAAATTACCTTCAGTCTTTAAAGCCCAATCGATTGTGGCAAAATCAGCCATTCCTTCTTCATAAATTCGGATACTTTCACTATAAAATGAACGCGCAACTCGGTTTACAATAAACCCAGGAGTATCTTTGGCAACAGCCACAACCTTCTTCCAATTGGAGATGATTTGTACCGCTTTTTCTAACACTTCGTTGCTGGTTTGCACGGCCGGAATGACTTCCACTAGTTGCATTAAGGGTGCCGGATTAAAAAAGTGAATTCCAATGACGCGATTAGGAGTTTTACAAGACGCAGCAATGGAAGCTATTGAAAGTGACGAGGTATTGGATGCCAGAATGGTGTCTTTTGAGACCAGTTCTTCCAATTCGGAGAATACCTTTCGCTTGACTTCCAGATTTTCAACTATGGCTTCTATAACCAAATCCGAATCGGCTAATTCCTTCATGGTACTCACATACGAAATATTGCTTTGGATTCGGTTTTTCTCGACTGAATCCATTTTTCCTTTTTCAACCAATTTAGATAAAGTAACTTCCAAAGCAAACTTACTTTTGGATAAAGCCTCTTGATTTAAATCGAATAATTTTACAACACAACCAGCAGTAGCAGCTACTTGTGCAATGCCACTTCCCATGGTTCCGGAACCGATAACAGCAACAATTAACGATTGCTGATTAACGATTGCTGATTTTTGATTTTTTTCGTCCATCTTTATATTCAAATCTATTTTTTTATAGAAGCCGTTTTTATACTAGCAACAAAAATTGAAATTAATTCATCATTCTCTTTTAATAATTTATTCAAAAGGTCAACATCAGCTATTAATTCAGCTCCTTTTTGAATTTTCAAATTAATATAGCTTTCTCTTAATTCTTTTAAACATATTTTCATTTTATGCAAAAAATCATTGGTAGATTCTCCGCTTCTTGCTTCCCCATAATTTAATGCTGAAGAAGTTGCTGAACGAATTAGTTGTTTAGCCAAATGTTCCGATGCAAATGATTTCTCTACTTTATTACACATTAAAATTATGTCAACCGAAAATTGAATTAATCGTTCTTCTAAATTTATTGGTTTCATATTCATTAATTCAAAAATCGTTATTCTTCAATCGTTAATCAAATCCCTTTAAATTCAGGTTTTCTTTTTTCAACAAAAGCTGTTACTCCCTCGTTGTAATCGTTGGATGAACTGGCTTCAATTTGCAAATCAGATTCCAACTTTAATTGTTGCTCTAAATTGTTATGCATCGATTGGTTCAACAATCTTTTGGTTAACCCAATGGCTTTGGTTGGCATTTGAGCTAAATTTTCTGCTAGAGTTTTCACTTCTTCTTCAAATAATGCGATAGGGAAGATTTTATAAATCATTCCCATAGTCAATGCTTCTGGGGCAGTAACCTTATCGCCTAACATCATTAAGGCTGATGCTTTTTGGAAACCAATTAATCTTGGTAAAAAGAAAGTTCCTGCGCTATCGGGTACTAATCCAATTTTACTAAATGCCTGAATGAAACTGGCTTGTTCAGAAGCCACTATAATATCACAAGCTAAAGCGATATTCGCTCCTGCACCAGCAGCCACTCCGTTTACTGCCGCAATAATTGGCTTTTCGATAGTTCTTATTTTTTGAATAATTGGATTGTAATGCTCCTCCAATATTTTACGAAAACCCGGGTTTAACTCCGGGTCGGTAACTTCTTTTAAATCTTGTCCGGCGCAAAATGCCTTTCCGTTTCCGGTTAAAACTAGAGCGCGAACATTGGAATTTGTGTTGCAATCATCTAATGTTGTTTGCAATTGCAAAGCCATTTCTCGATTGAAACTATTAAAAACTTCAGGTCGGTTGAGTGCAATCCACGCAACATTATTTTCAATTTTAACTTCGATTAAATTACTGCTCATAGTTGTGTTATTTCAAACATTTAAAATAATCAAATGGTTCCAAACACTCCTCGCATTGAAAAAATGCTTTACAAGCTGTAGACCCAAATTGACTTATTAATTTCGTATTAAGTGAACCGCATTGCGGACATTTAACTAATTTTTTATTTCCAAGAAGTGCCTCTTTATCTGCCTCAGCAGATAATGGCGAAGCAATTCCGTATTTTTCTAATGCTAATCTACCTTTTGGAGTAATCCAATCGGTAGTCCAAGCAGGAGAAAGTATTAATTCGACTTTAGTTTCATAACCTTCTTTACGGAATGCCGCTTTGATATCATCGCCAATTACATCCATGGCAGGACATCCGCTGTAGGTGGGTGTAATTGCTACCTCAACTATTCCGTTTATTAATTCGGCAGAACGAACCACTCCCATTTCCACAATAGACAAAACCGGAATTTCTGGATCGGAGACCGTTTCCAGAATTTCAAATAGTTTTTGATCAATTTGCGGAAGTGCTGTCATAACGATTTAT
This sequence comes from Flavobacterium sp., assembly GCA_044374815.1. Taxonomy (GTDB): domain Bacteria; phylum Bacteroidota; class Bacteroidia; order Flavobacteriales; family Flavobacteriaceae; genus Flavobacterium. The sequence continues at coordinate 180 of JBILNU010000094.1, read as the reverse complement.
TTGTTACCAAGTCATGTTTGGATACGTGCGTTGCATGTACTGCAATTCGGATAAAATGTATCCCATATGCTCGCTATGAATTCCTTGTTTGCCTCCTTTTTGAAAATATTCAACCACTGGAGTTTGCAAAGAAGCTTCATCCAAAATAATGCTTACTTTTTTGTAATAATTTGATTTTAA
>JBILNU010000014.1:0-24806 GCA_044374815.1 Flavobacterium sp. | reverse complement strand
GGCTAAAACGCTAGGTAGAGAATATGTAGTTCAAGTTAAAGGAACTGTTATTGAGCGTGAAGCCAAAAACAAAAATATCCCAACAGGAGAAATTGAAATTTTGGTAACCGAAATGACTATTCTAAATACATCCTTAACTCCGCCATTTACTATTGAAGATGAAACCGACGGTGGTGAAGACATCCGAATGAAATACCGTTACCTAGATATTCGTAGAAACCCGGTAAAAAACAGTTTGTTGTTTCGTCATAAAGTAGCACAAGCTGTAAGAAATTACCTTTCTAATTTGGATTTTTGTGAAGTAGAAACACCTTATTTAATTAAATCTACTCCAGAAGGAGCTCGCGATTTTGTGGTACCAAGCCGCATGAATGAAGGGCAATTTTATGCACTTCCGCAATCACCTCAAACCTTCAAACAATTATTGATGGTGGGTGGAATGGATAAATATTTTCAAATTGTAAAATGTTTCCGAGATGAAGATTTGCGTGCCGATAGACAACCCGAGTTTACCCAAATCGATTGTGAAATGGCATTTGTGGAACAAGAAGATATTTTAAATGTTTTTGAAGGATTAACACGTCATTTATTAAAAGAAATCCACGGATTGGAAGTAGAAAAATTCCCAAGAATGACATACGATCATGCCATGAAAACCTACGGAAATGACAAGCCAGACATCCGTTTCGGAATGGAGTTTGGCGAATTAAATGCCGTTGCACAACATAAAGATTTTCCTGTATTTAACTCGGCCGAATTGGTAGTTGGTATTGCAGCTCCAGGTTGCGCCACTTTCACAAGAAAAGAAATTGATGCTTTAATTGACTGGGTAAAACGTCCACAAATTGGTGCAACAGGAATGGTTTATGTAAAATGTGAAGAAGATGGAACCTATAAATCATCGGTAGATAAATTTTACGATCAAACCGATTTAGCGCAATGGGCAAAAATTACCGGCGCAAAAGCAGGTGATATGATTTTTGTTCTTTCGGGTCCTGCCGATAAAACAAGAAGTCAACTTTCAGCCTTGAGAATGGAATTGGCAACGCGATTGGGATTAAGAAATCCTGCCGAATTTGCTCCATTATGGGTAGTTGATTTTCCATTATTAGAATTAGACGAAGAATCAGGAAGATGGCACGCCATGCACCACCCATTTACTTCTCCTAAACCAGAAGATATGGAATTGCTTGCTACCGATCCTGGAAAAGTTCGTGCTAATGCCTACGACATGGTGTTAAACGGAAATGAAATTGGCGGAGGTTCAATTCGTATTCACGACAAAGCAACCCAACAATTGATGTTTAAATATTTAGGGTTTACCGAAGAAGAAGCTAGAAACCAATTCGGATTCTTAATGGATGCCTTCCAATTTGGTGCGCCACCACACGGAGGTTTGGCATTTGGATTGGATCGATTGGTAGCAATTTTAGGTGGTCAAGAAACCATAAGAGATTTTATTGCCTTCCCAAAAAACAATTCGGGTAGAGATGTAATGATTGATGCTCCATCCGTAATTGATGAATTGCAATTGAATGAATTACATATCAAATTGGATATGAAGTAATTAATATCAAATTCGCAACTAATTAAAAAGCAGTTATTTAATAAATAAAAAATAACTGCTTTTTTATTTAATTTATTGAAAAATATTCAAACATTTACCTGAAAATCATCCATTTATAAATGAACTTTGTTAAAAATAATTTCATTTTTTATTTATTTTTTGTTTGCTATGTCATAAATAAGTATATCTTTGAGCATTATTAATTTTTTACATTACAAAATGCGCACAGGAACAGTTAAATTTTTCAATGAATCAAAAGGTTACGGATTCATTACAGATGATGAAAATGGAAAAGACATTTTCGTTCATGCTACAGGTATTAAAGCGGAGTCACTTAACGAAGGTGACAAAGTTTCTTACGAAGAAGAAGAAGGAAGAAAAGGTAAAGTGGCTGCTCAAGTAGTAGTTATCGAAGACTAATATATATTATTTTTTGGTTACCTCAATGGTCAAAACGCCTCGAAAAATCGAGGCGTTTTTTTATACCTAACTATTTTATTTAGAATTGATTTAAATAAGTGATTTTAAGCAATATTTATGAAACGATTAACCCTAGCTTTTTGCGAATTAAATAATGCAGTGTATATTTGTGCAAAATTTAAAAAAAGCTAAAAAATCATCATCATGCAATCAACTCAACACGACTATATTCCAATTCTAATGCAAGCACTTCTTGCCATAGGATTTGTTGTTGCAACTATCATTGGATCAAGCTTTTTGGGTCCAAAAAGACATTCTAAAAATAAAGATAAAAACTTTGAGTGCGGTATCGAATCGGTAGGAAATGCACGTATCCCGTTTTCAGTAAAATATTTTTTAGTTGCCATCCTTTTTGTACTTTTTGATGTGGAGGTTATATTTTTATACCCATGGGCAGTTAATTTTAAAGAATTAGGTATCGATGGGATGATAAAAATGATTGTTTTTATGTTATTGCTTTTAGTTGGCTTCTTTTATATCATCAAGAAGAAAGCTCTTGAGTGGGAATAATTAATCTTAAATTTAATTACGAATTATAAAATGAGTGATTCTAAAATAAATATGGTTGCTCCTCCAGAAGGAGTTACAGGTGAAGGATTTTTCGCAACAAAGCTTAATGACGTAGTTGGTTTAGCTAGAGCTAATTCGTTATGGCCACTTCCATTTGCAACTTCTTGTTGCGGAATTGAATTCATGGCTACAATGGCATCGCATTATGATTTAGCACGTTTTGGAATGGAGCGTGTGAGTTTTTCTCCTCGTCAAGCGGATATGTTATTAGTAATGGGGACTATTTCTAAAAAAATGGCTCCAATTTTAAGACAAGTATACGAGCAAATGAGTGAACCAAGATGGGTAATTGCTGTTGGAGCCTGCGCAACTTCGGGTGGTGTGTTTGACACCTATTCAGTTTTACAAGGAATAGACAAAGTAATTCCAGTTGATGTATACGTTCCAGGATGCCCTCCTCGACCAGAACAAATTGTAGATGGCGTAATGCAGCTGCAAGAATTGGTAAAGAACGAATCGGTAAGACGAAGAAACTCTCCAGAATATAAAGAATTATTAGCTTCTTATAACCTATAATATGGCTTTAGAAACGACTACAATACAAGAAAAATTGACTTCAAAGTTTGGCGATAAAGTGTTAAACTTTCACATGAGTCGCGATATTTTTTCTTTCGAAGCTACCCCGGATGCAATTCATGAAGTAATTCGAACCCTAAAAGTTGAAGAAGATTTAAACTTCCATTTCCTAACTGATTTATGTGGCGTTCACTATCCAGAAAATGAAGCAAGCCATCAATTTGCTGTAGTATATCATATGCACAATTGGGTAGAAAACATCAGATTGAGAATTACCACTTATTTATCAGGAGAAAGTCCAGAAGTAAATACGGTTACCGATTTATTTTTAACTGCCAATTGGATGGAAAGAGAAACTTTCGATTTTTATGGTATTAATTTTATCGGTCATCCGCAATTGAAACGAATTTTGAATATGCCTGAGATGGTTTCTCATCCAATGCGTAAAGAATTCCCAATGGAAGATGGAGGAAGAACAGACAAAGACGATCGTTTCTTTGGAAGAACAGCAAATAATGGATAATTATTAATTATCAATTTATAATTTAAGATGTCAGACTTATTATTATTACCAGAGCATCGCTATGCCAAAATCATTGAACAGACGCGCAACGAAGACGGAAGCGAACTTTCAATATTAAATCTTGGACCAACGCACCCGGCAACACACGGTATTTTTCAAAATATCTTGTTGATGGATGGAGAGCGAATTCTTGATGCAGAGCCAACTATTGGTTACATTCATCGTGCCTTCGAAAAAATTGCAGAAAATCGTCCTTTTTATCAAGTAAATGTCTTGACAGATCGTATGAACTACTGTTCATCGCCTATCAACAACATGGCATGGTGGATGACTGTAGAAAAATTATTAGAAATTGAAGTTCCAAAACGTGCTCAATACTTAAGAGTAATCGTAATGGAGTTAGCGAGAATAGCCGATCACCTTATTTGTAATTCGATTCTCGGAGTGGATACTGGAGCCTATACCGGGTTCTTATATGTATTTCAATTCAGAGAAAAAATTTACGAAATCTACGAAGAAATTTGTGGTGCTCGATTGACTACCAATATGGGTAGAATTGGTGGTTTTGAAAGAGAATGGTCTGAAGAAGCATTCAAAAAATTAGATACTTTCTTAACTGATTTTCCAGTTGCTTGGAAAGAATTTGAAAACCTTTTCGAAAGAAACAGAATCTTTATTGATCGTACGGTTAATGTAGGTCCGATTTCTGCCGAACTAGCAATGCAATACGGATTAACAGGTCCGAATTTAAGAGCTGCAGGAATTGATTATGACGTAAGAAAAGCACAGCCTTATTCGTCTTACGAAGATTTTGATTTTGAAATTCCGGTAGGAAAATCAGGAGATACTTACGACCGTTTTTGCGTTCGTAATGCCGAAGTTTGGGAAAGTATAAGTATCATCCGTCAAGCCTTAGCAAAATTACCAGAAGGCCCAATACATGCTGATGTACCTGATTATTACCTTCCTCCTAAAGAAGATGTATACCACAATATGGAAAGCTTAATTTATCACTTCAAAATTGTGATGGGTGAAGTTCCTGTTCCAGTTGCCGAAATTTATCATGCTGTAGAAGGTGGAAATGGAGAATTAGGATTTTATTTGGTAACCGACGGAAGTAGAACTCCCTACCGTTTACACTTTAGAAGACCTTGCTTTATCTATTATCAAGCCTATACTGAAATGATTAAAGGCGGCATGTTATCGGATGCTATTGTAATATTATCCAGTTTAAATGTAATTGCAGGAGAATTAGACGCATAATAATTATGGAAAGATCACATATCAAACAAGAAATAAACATGACTGAATCTTTGATGTCTCGCATCAATGAATTAATTAGTCATTATCCAGAAGGTAAAAAGAAATCGGCTTTACTTCCCGTATTGCATGAAGTTCAAGATGCTCATGACAATTGGTTAAGCACCGATTTACAAATTAAAGTAGCTGAAATTCTCGAAATACAACCTATTGAAGTTTTTGAAGTGGTGACTTTTTACACCATGTTCAACCAAAGACCAATTGGAAAATACATGTTTGAATTTTGCCAAACTTCTCCTTGTTGTCAAAACGGAGTTGAAGATTTAATGGATTACACATGTTCTAAATTGGGAGTTAAAGTGGGTGAACCAACTGCAGACGGACAATTTGAAGTGCGTGGAGTAGAATGTTTAGGTGCTTGCGGTTATGCACCAATGATGCAATTGGGAGATTTTTACCAAGAGCATTTAACCAAAGAAAAAATTGATCAGTTAATTTCTGACTGTAAAGACGGAAAAATCACTTTACACGATAAATAGTATCATGGGAAGAAAAATATTATTAGACAAAATCAATGTTCCGGGGATTAAAACTTATGAAGTATACCGCAAAGAAGGCGGTTATGCATCGGTAGAAAAAGCATTAAAAAAAATGACCCCGGATGAAGTTGTAGAAGAAGTAAAAACTTCGGGACTTCGTGGTCGTGGTGGTGCAGGATTTCCGGCTGGAATGAAATGGAGTTTCATCGATAAAAAATCGGGCAACCCAAGACATTTAGTTTGTAATGCTGACGAATCAGAACCAGGTACTTTTAAAGACCGTTTCTTAATGGAATACATTCCGCACTTATTAATAGAAGGAATGATTACTTCAAGTTACGCTTTGGGTGCCAACCTATCGTATATCTACATTCGTGGAGAATACATGTGGGTTTATAAAATATTAGAAAAAGCCATTGCCGAAGCAAAAGCTGCTGGTTGGTTGGGTAAAAATATATTAGGATCTGGATACGATTTAGAACTTTATGTTCAAATTGGTGGTGGAGCCTACATTTGCGGTGAAGAAACTGCACTTATTGAAAGTTTAGAGGGTAATCGTGGAAATCCTAGATTAAAACCACCATTTCCAGCTGTAAAAGGACTTTGGCAAAATCCAACCGTAGTAAATAATGTAGAAACTATTTCGGCTGTGCCATGGATTATCAATAATTCAGGGGCGGATTATGCAGGAATAGGAATCGGTCGATCTACAGGAACCAAATTAATTTCGGCTTCTGGAAACATTAAAAACCAAGGCGTTTACGAAATTGAATTGGGGTTATCTGTTTATGAATTCATGAATTCAGATGAGTATTGTGGCGGAATGCAAACCGACAGGCCTCTTAAAGCCTTAGTGCCTGGAGGAAGTTCGGTGCCAATTTTACCAGCTGATTTAATTTATAAAACAGCTGCTGGAGAAGACCGATTGATGACCTACGAAAGTTTATCTGACGGAGGATTTGCAACCGGATCGATGCTAGGTTCTGGAGGATTTATCGTGTATGATGATAGAGCTTGTATCGTTCGTAATACTTGGAATTTTTCTCGTTTTTACCACCATGAATCTTGCGGACAATGTACACCATGTAGAGAAGGTACAGGATGGTTAGAGAAAGTATTGTGGAGAATTGAAAACGGCCAAGGTCGTGAAGAGGATATCGAATTGTTATGGAGCATCCAATCTAAAATTGAAGGAAACACCATCTGCCCATTAGGAGATGCTGCTTCTTGGCCAGTTGCTGCTGCAATTCGTCATTTTAGAGACGAGTTTGAATACCACATTCGTTTCCCAGAAAAAGTAAAAAATAGAGATCACTTTGTAGCAGAGCCTTTTGAAAAAGTAAAGCACTTAGTAGCAAAACAACAAATATAATATAAAAGTCAGAAGTTGGAAGTTGGAAGTATGAAGTGGAAACGCTTAACTCAAAACTTTTAATCTTTTAAACAAATAGATAATGAAAGTAACCATAGACGGTCAAGAAATTGAAGTTGAAGCAGGAACAACCATCCTGCAAGCAGCTCGTATGATTGGTGGAGAATCCGTTCCGCCAGCCATGTGTTATTATTCTAAACTAAAAGGTACTGGTGGAAAATGCCGTTGCTGCTTAGTTGATGTAACCAAAGGTAGCGAAGCAGATCCACGACCAATGCCAAAATTGGTAGCATCTTGTGTAACAGGATGTCAAGACGGAATGGAAGTTGCCAGCAAATCTTCAGAAAGAGTAACGGAAGCGCGTAAAGCGGTAACCGAATTCCTTTTAATCAACCACCCATTGGATTGCCCAGTATGCGACCAAGCGGGAGAGTGTGATTTGCAAAACTTAAGTTTCGAACACGGGAAATCAGAAACGCGTTTCATTGAAGAAAAAAGAACTTTCGAGCCTGAAGATATCGGTCCCTATATTCAATTACACATGAACCGTTGCATCGTTTGTCAACGTTGTGTGGAAGTTGCCGATCAATTAACTGATGGTAGAGTTCACGGGGTTTTAAACCGTGGAGATCATTCACAAATTTCGACATGTATCTCAACCGCAATTGACAACGAATTCTCTGGAAACATGATTGATGTTTGCCCGGTTGGAGCATTAACCGATAAAACCTTCCGTTTCAAATCGAGAGTATGGTTTAACAAACCATTCAATGCGCACAGAGAATGTACCACTCCAGGATGTTGCGGAAAAACAACCGTTTGGATGTTTGGAAACGAAATTCAAAGAGTTACTGCAAGAAAAGACGAGTACCATGAAGTAGAAGATTTCATTTGCAATACGTGTCGTTTTGATAAAAAAGAAGTTTCTGATTGGGTTATTGAAGGTCCTAGAAAATTCGAAAAAGATTCGGTTATCAACCAAAATAAAAAATACAATACAACTGAAAAAGTAGTTATTGAAACTGAAAAAGGTATTCTTCTAGGTAGAGATCAAGACCGTAAAAAAATAAGTATGGCCGAGATTGCATACAATGAAAAAATAGATGGTAACCCTATAAATTCTAAACAAAATGGATAGTAGTACCGCCTTCATTGTAGAAAAAAGTGTGATTATTGTTGTAGTTTTTGCTGTAACCATGATTATGGCCATGTATTCTACTTGGGCAGAACGTAAAGTTGCTGCCTATCTTCAAGATCGCGTGGGTCCTAACCGTGCCGGATGGGGAGGATTATTACAACCCCTTGCAGATGGTATGAAACTTTTTGCAAAAGAAGAGTTTGAACCAGATACCAAAAATAGATTTTTGTTTTTTGTTGGGCCTGCCATCGCAATGAGCGCGGCTTTAATGACTAGTGCTGTAATTCCGTGGGGAGATAAATTACATATTTTTGGAAAAGATGTTATTCTTCAAGCTACTGATACTGATAGTGCTTTACTTTATATTTTTGCTGTTGTATCTATTGGAGTATACGGAATCATGATTGGTGGATGGGCATCAAATAATAAGTTCTCGTTAATGGGGGCGGTTCGTGCTGCATCCCAAATGGTTTCTTATGAAATTGCCATGGGATTATCGATGATTGCTTTATTGATGATGACTGGAACTTTAAGCTTAAAAGAGATATCGGTACAACAACATGGTTTTCATTGGAATGTATTCTACCAACCGTTATCGTTTCTTATCTTTTTAATTTGTGCTTTCGCAGAAACAAATAGAACCCCTTTTGATTTAGCAGAATGTGAATCGGAATTAATTGGGGGTTACCACACCGAGTATTCTTCCATGAAAATGGGATTCTATTTATTTGCAGAGTATGCCAATATGTTTATCTCTTCTACTATTATTTCAGTATTATTCTTTGGTGGTTACAACTACCCTGGAATGAGTTGGGTTGTTGAAAATTGGGGTGTAAACCTTGGAAATATAATTGGAATGGGCGCTTTGTTTGCTAAACTTTGCTTTTTCATCTTCTTCTTTATGTGGATTCGATGGACGATACCAAGATTTAGATACGATCAATTAATGAATTTGGGTTGGAAAATACTAATTCCACTTTCAATTGCAAATATAATCATCACAGGAATTATCAATTTAAGAGGTGAAATTTTAACTTATTTTGGGTTTTAATTAGGAAATAAAATTATGTCATCAATACAAAATATTTCATTATCGGGTAGTAAAAAGCAAGTTTCCAACAAGGAAATGACCTTTTTAGAAAGATTATACCTGATTGCCATTGTAAAAGGTTTGTGGATAACCATCAAACACTTTTTTAGCAAAAAAGCAACTATTCACTATCCGGAACAAGTTAGAGAATTTAGCCCTGTTTATCGTGGAAGACATATGTTGAAACGCGATGAACAAGGTAGAGAAAATTGTACTGCTTGTGGTTTGTGCGCACTTTCTTGCCCTGCCGAAGCTATTACCATGAAAGCAGCCGAGCGTAAGCCAGACGAAAAACATTTGTACCGCGAAGAAAAATATGCTGAAATCTATGAAATCAACATGTTGCGTTGTATTTTCTGCGGATTGTGTGAAGAAGCTTGTCCAAAAGACGCGATTTACCTAACTATTTCAAAAGAATTAGTGCCAGCACAGTACGATAGAGAAGATTTTATTTTTGGAAAAGACAAATTGGTTATGCCTCTAGAAATGGCTATAGCAAATACTAAAAACCTAAATTAATATGGCACCTGTACTAATTATATTTTATATCCTAGCGGCTTTTACACTAGCAACAGCATTCTTGACCATTTATAGTAAAAACCCAATTCATAGTGCTATATACTTAGTATTATGTTTCTTTTCAATTGCTGGACATTACCTGTTGTTTAATGCGCAATTTTTAGCAATTGTACACATCATCGTTTATTCGGGAGCCATAATGGTACTCTTCTTATTTACCATCATGTTGATGAACCTAAACAAAGAAGATGAAGTCCACAAACCGAGAATTACTCGACTAGGAGCTATTACCGTTTTTGTGTTATTAAGTTCCGCTTTAGTATTAATCTTTATGTACTCAAAACCATTTGTGGGTGAATATTATACCAGTCACGAAGATTTTCAATCGATAAAAAAATTAGGAACAGTTTTATTAGACGATAAAGACGGATTTATGGTTCCGTTTGAATTTGCTTCAGTTTTGTTATTAGTAGCCATGATTGGAGCCGTATTATTGTCTAAAAAAGAAAAAACATCTAAATAATATGGAAAATATTTTAAATCAAATAGGTATAGAAAATTACATTTTCCTTTCCGTTTTACTTTTTTGTATCGGAATTTTTGGAGTGTGATATAGAAGAAATGCCATCATCGTTTTCATGTCAATCGAAATTATGTTGAATGCAGTAAACTTATTATTCATTGCATTTTCAACCTATTGGCAAGATGCTAAAGGAGAAGTATTTGTATTCTTCTCGATGACAGTAGCCGCTGCCGAAGTTGCCGTAGGATTGGCATTACTTGTTTCGGTTTTCCGAAATATTGGATCGGTAGATATTTCAAATTTAAAGAACTTAAAAGGATAATCCCTAATGGACAATAACTTAGTTTTACTCTTATTATTAACCCCATTTGTTGGGTTCTTATTTAATATTTTCTTCGGAAAAAAAGCAGGAAAAGGAATTGCTGGCGCGATAGGAACTGGAGCAGTTGCTGTATCTTTTGCAATGAGCGTGTATTTCTTCATGCAATTAAACGCTACCGGAAAACCAGTTTCTATTACCCTATTGGATTGGATTCAAATAGGAAAACTTAAAGTAGATTTAGGAATTTTATTAGACCAATTGTCGTTATTATGGTTGCTATTTGTAACCGGAATTGGTTCATTAATTCACTTATATTCGATCAGCTACATGCACGATGACGAAAATATGCACAAGTTTTTTGCGTATTTAAATCTATTCGTATTCTTCATGATTACTTTAGTAGTTGGAAGCAACTTATTAGTGATGTTTATTGGTTGGGAAGGCGTTGGACTTTGCTCCTACCTACTTATCGGATTTTGGCATAAAAACCAAGACTATAATGATGCAGCTAAGAAAGCATTCATCATGAACCGTATTGGAGATTTAGGTTTCTTGATTGGAATTTTCATTTTGGCATTTGCATTAAACACACTTGATTTTACTCAATTAAGTAAATTAATGTCGCCAGAAGTTGCACTCCCTAATGCATCATGGACATTACTTTCAATTGCAGCATTGTGTTTGTTTATTGGAGCAACCGGTAAATCAGCGCAATTACCACTTTACACTTGGTTACCCGATGCGATGGCGGGACCAACACCTGTTTCTGCATTAATTCACGCGGCAACGATGGTAACGGCTGGTATCTTTATGATTACTAGAATGAACTTCTTGTTTGATTTAACTCCCGAAGTTCAAAACATCATCGCTATTGTTGGAGCAATAACTGCATTAGTAGCAGCTTCAATTGGTTTGCTTCAAAATGACATTAAAAAAGTATTAGCTTATTCTACCGTTTCCCAATTGGGTTTAATGTTTTTAGCCTTAGGATTGGGCGCTTATAACGTAGCTGTTTTTCATGTAATCACACATGCCTTCTTTAAAGCGTGTTTGTTCTTGGGTTCAGGTTCAGTTATTCATGCCTTACATGGCGAACAAGATATGCGTAAAATGGGTGGTTTGCGTAAAGCAATGCCAATCACTTTTGCAACCATGTTAATTTCAACATTAGCCATTGCAGGTATTTTCCCATTCGCTGGATTCTGGTCTAAAGATGAAATCTTAATGGTTGCTTTTGAGCACAATAAAGCGTTATGGATTATCGGATCTATTGCTTCCATCATGACGGCTTTTTATATGTTTAGATTGATGTATTTAACTTTCTTCAAAGACTTTAGAGGAACCGAAGAACAAAAACACCATTTACACGAAAGTCCGAGTTTGATTACCTTACCGTTAATTATTTTAGCTGCTTTAGCAACTGTTGGCGGATTAATTAATTTACCAGGAAGCAATTGGTTAAACCATTTCTTAGAGCCAATATTAGCAGGAAAACACGAAGAACATGCACTTGGAAGTCAAGAATATATGTTAATGGGAATTGCATTAACTGGTGCTATTATTGGGATTTTTTGGGCGTATGCCAAATACATCAAACAAGGTTTTGTGCCAAAACAAGATTCAGAAATTGTTGGTGTTTCTAAAACCATTTACAACAAATATTATGTTGATGAATTGTACACCTTTTTAATTGTAAAACCATTAAACTCCCTTTCTAATTTCTTCAGAACCACTCTAGAGCCAGCTCTTGGTGGAATTGTTTATGGATTTGGAAGTGTTGCAAATGGATTAAGCAACCAAGGAAAAAAAGTACAAAACGGAAGTATTGGCTTGTACCTTTTTGCTTTTGTAATTGGAGTATTAGCCATAGTTAGTTATTTATTTTTAGCACAATAATTTAAAGAAAATGAACGTATCCCTAATATTATTTATCCTTTTAATTGGTGCCTTAGTAACCTTCCTTTCTGGAGATAAATTGGCTTCCAAAGTGGCGCTATTTTTCAGTATTACGGCTTTAGGTTGCACCACTGTTTTAGTAAATCACTTTCTAGGTGGAGTAAACATCAGCCTTAATAATCCTTGGATTTTACAACCTAATGTTTCTTTTGCATTAAAAGCAGATGGATTGGCCCTTGCTATGGTTTTATTAACGGTGTCTTTGATTCCGATAATCATCTTATCTTCCTTTGCAAATAAATACAATAACTCGAAAAACTTCTATGCTTTAGTGTTGTTCATGGCATTTGCAATGACCGGAACTTTCCTTGCTGAAGATGGTTTGTTATACTATATTTTCTGGGAATTGTCTTTAATTCCAATCTATTTTATTGCATTAGTTTGGGGTAACGGAGATCTTGAAGAACGCAAAAAAGCAGTGGTAAAATTCTTTATTTACACGCTTGCAGGTTCGTTATTTATGTTGGTTGCTTTTGCTTATTTATATGAAAAAACAGGAAGTTTCATGCTGTCTGATTTAACTAAATTAAACTTATCCGTAACCGAACAATTCTGGATTTTCTTCGCTTTCTTTTTAGCTTATGCGATTAAAATTCCGATTATTCCATTCCATACGTGGCAAGCAAAAGTGTACCAAAAAGCACCAACTGTTGGAACCATGCTTTTATCAGGTATCATGCTTAAAATGGGATTATACAGCGTGATCCGTTGGCAAATTCCTATTGCTCCATTAGCAGCTAAAACGTACATGCCAACCTTAATTGGTTTGAGTATTGCGGGAGTAATTTATGGATCGATTGTGGCTTTGCGCCAAAAAGATGTGAAAAAACTATTAGCCTATTCTTCATTAGCTCACGTAGGATTAATTGCTGCAGGTTGTTATACTTTAACAGCCGATGGTATCAGCGGAGCGGTATCGCAAATGATTGCCCATGGTTTTGTAATCGTTGGATTGTTCTTTGCAGCCGAAGTGATTTATAGAAGATTCAATTCGAATACTATTGAAGAACTAGGCGGAATTCGTTCGCAAGCACCTAAGTTTACATCGCTATTTATGATCTTGGTTTTGGCATCGGTAGCATTACCAGGAACTTTCAACTTCATTGGAGAATTTACCGTATTGTATAGTTTATTTCAAGTAAATATTTGGTTTGCCGTTCTTGGTGGAACAACTATTATTTTGGGAGCCTACTATATGTTGAAAATGTTCCAAAATGTAATGCTTGGTGAAACCAATACTAAAGCATTTGCAGAAGTAAGCCTTAATGAAACAATTGTTTTTGTGATACTAATTACCTTTTTATTATTCTACGGAATCCATCCAAAACCAATTGTTGATTTGGTAAACCCAAGTGTGCAAGAAATTCTAACTCAAATTAATAGATAATTTGAATAAGGATTCAGGAATTAAAATTTAGGATTAGTAAATTAGGTAGATATAAAAGTTAAATGACAAAAGAAGAATTAAAAACAAGAACAAAAAAATTTGCAATTGACACGTTCAAGTTTTTAAATGAGATTGAAAAAAATAAAGCGGTAGATGTAATTTCCTATCAACTTTTTAAATCATCTTCTTCTGTCGCTGCAAATTATAGAGCAGTTTGTAGAGGTAAATCAGATGCTGATTTTTTAAACAAACTTAAGGTAGTAGATGAAGAAGCAGATGAAAGTTTATTTTGGTTGGAATTTATTAAAGATTTAAATATCGATTGCAATAAATTAGAATTAGAAAAATTAATAAAAGAAGCTGACGAATTAGTAGCAATTTTCTCAGCAGGAATAAAAACAATAAAATCAAGAAACAAGTAAACAAGGATAAAGTATTTAATAAGGATAATTTCTACAAAGAATCCTCAATCGTAATTCGTAAATCCTAAATAATTAAATAAATGAATACACTAATAGCAATATCAGGTTTAGGCGTTTTTTGTCTTATAGCTGAAATCTTTAATTTAAGAAAAGCAATTGTTCCGTTAGTAATTTTAGGATTACTTGCTCTTTTAGGAACTACTTTACACCTTTGGACTTTAGGTTTTTCTGCAAATGAAAAATACAGTAATATGATTGCAGCCGATTCAACTTCTTCTGCATTTGCTTCGCTGTTTATTCTACTAACAATTTTTATTGTTGCTATGGGGAGTGAGGTATATAAAGAGCATGAAACTAAAATTTCCGATTATATTTCAATCAAAGTTTTTCTTTTGGCTGGAGCTATTGCCATGGTCTCTTTTACCAATCTTGCCATGTTCTTCATTGGAATAGAAACCCTTTCAATCGCATTATACATTTTAGCAGGAAGTAGTCGATTGGATATAAAAAGTAACGAAGCCGGAATGAAGTATTTCCTTATGGGATCTTTTGCTTCTGGAATTATTTTATTCGGAATTTGCCTTATTTATGGCGCTATGGGAAGCTTTGATATTGCAGAAATATCCAATGCATCTTTATCTGCCGAATTACCTTCTTGGTTTCCAATTGGGGTAATTTTAGTAGTGGTTGGAATGTTATTTAAAATTGCAGCGGTTCCGTTCCACTTTTGGGCTCCCGATGTTTACGAAGGTTCTCCTTCACTTGTAACAGGTACCATGAGTACTTTAGTAAAAGTGGTTGCTATTGCTACCTTATACAAATTAGTAACGGCATTAAACCTGAATTCATCGTTTGATAATCAAGATATCTTAACCTCATTTCAACTCATAATAATTGTGGTTTCTATTGCCTCAATGACTGTTGGAAATATTATGGCTTTACGCCAAAATAATGTAAAAAGAATGTTGGCATTTTCTGGTATTTCTCACGCCGGATTTATGTTAATGGCTTTACTAACCGTAGCTAATTCTTCTTCTACTTTATTGTATTATACAAGCGCTTATGCACTAGCCGGAATTGCAGCTTTTGCAGTGATTATTACTGTAACTAGAAACAAAGAAAACGAAGAGGTTGTTAATTTTAACGGCTTAGGAAAAACCAATCCTTTAATGGCAGCGGTCTTAACTGCAGCTTTACTTTCTATGGCGGGAATTCCTATTTTCTCTGGTTTCTTTGCAAAATTTATGCTGTTTACACAAACCATTAAAGCAGGTTACCTAGTGGTAGTTATTGCCGGGGTAATCAACTCAATTGTGAGTGTTGGCTATTATTTCAAATTAATTTTGGCTATGTACACCAGAGAACCTAATGAAGAGAAACAAGCAACTCCGTTCGTGTATTACGCAGTTGGTGTAGTTTCTATAATACTGAATGTAATCATCGGATTGTATCCTTCTTTAGTGACCAATTTATTGAAATAAAAAAATCCTTTTCAAAACATATTAAAACCATCAAAAGCAATTTTGGTGGTTTTTTATTTATCAACAATTGGCAAATTTAACAATTGTGGGTTGCCCAACTAAAAATCGTATTCTGTAATTTTACAGCATGTATGCTTTAGTAGATTGTAACAATTTTTATGCTTCGTGCGAACGCGTTTTCCAACCTAATTTAAATGGAAAACCAGTCGTTATTTTGTCTAATAACGACGGTTGCATCATCTCCAGAAGCAATGAAGCAAAGGCATTAGGAATCCCTATGGGAGCCCCCGAATTTAAAGTGCGCCAAGAGCTCAAGCAACATAACGTACAGGTATTTTCATCCAATTATGCTCTATACGGCGACCTAAGTAATAGGGTGATGAAAATTCTAGAAGGATTCACTCCAAACCTTGAAGTATACAGCATAGACGAAGCATTTTTAAACTTTGACGGCATGCCCGTTTCTGATTTTCATGACTATGGATTACAAATGAAAAGACGGGTACAAAAATGGGTTGGGATTCCGGTTTGCGTAGGTTTTGCAGCAACCAAAGCGCTATCTAAAGTAGCCAATAAAATTGCAAAAAAATACCAAGACAGAACCTATGGTGTGTATGTAATTGACACCGAAGAAAAGCGCATCAAAGCATTAAAATGGACTAAAATTGAAGACGTGTGGGGCATTGGCCACCGACTTAAAAAGAAGATGATTGCCCACAATATTCATACAGCTTTTGATTTTACTAAACCCCAACACGAATTTTTTATACGAAAAGAAATGGGCGTTTTAGGAATGCGCTTAAAGTATGAATTGGAAGGGAAATCGGTACTGGATTTAGAACCTATTAAAGAACAGAAAAAAAGTATTGCCACTACGCGCAGCTTCCCAAAACAAATCACCGACTTGGATGCTTTGCGCGAACGCGTTGCTACTTTTGCTGCAGTTTGCGCCGAAAAATTACGCAAGCAAAAATCCTGTTGCCATACCATCATTGTCATGCTGGTTGTGGATAGACATAAATATGAAAATCAAAAATACTATTACAATAGGGCTATTACCTTGCCTTATGCAACTAATTCTACGCTAACCATTGCTAATGCGGCAACTGCCATTTTGAAAGAATTGCATGCAGGAAATGAAGGGCTGCATTTTAAAAAAGCCGGGGTTATTGTTACCCAATTTATAGATGAAGATAAAAAGCAATTTCAATTATTTGAAGAAGAAAATCCAAAGCATTTAGCACTTATGAAAGCTATGGATTCACTGAATACAAAAATTGGAAATCGAAAAGTGAAATTAGCATCGCAAGATTTAAAAGTAACTTGGAATATGAAACAGAATCATTTGTCCCCAAATTATACCACCAACTTTAAAGAACTACTAGAAATAAAATGCCAGTAAAAAAAGAACCTTCGCTTACATTTCATCTTCCTAATTTTGAAAGCAAACTCCGAATTCAGTATGTGAAAGAAGGGGTTTCGGCTGGATTTCCCTCGCCTGCAACCGATTTTTTAGGCAATGAAATTGATTTGAATAAAGAATTGTGTAAAAATCCGTTGGCCACTTTTTATATAAAAGTAAACGGAAATTCGATGATCAATGCCGGTATTAGCGATAAAGATATTTTGATTGTAGACCGAAGTTTGGAGCCACAAAATAATAAAATTGCGGTGTGTTTTATTGATGGAGAATTTACCGTAAAACGAATTCAGTTAGAGGACGATTACTTGTATTTAATGCCCGAAAATCCAAGTTACCCTGCCATAAAAGTTACCGAAGAAAATGAATTGGTCATTTGGGGAATGGTAACCTATGTAATTAAAAGCTTATAAATTTTTATATAGCGCCACTGCAATTTGGGAAGCTACTTTAGCATTGTTTTTAATCAATGCTATGTTGGCTTCCAAACTTTCGCCATGGGTATGCGCCGCAATCGCTTTTAATAAAAACGGCGTCACTTCTTTACCTTTAATATGCAGTTTATCGGCTTCTTTTAAAGCATCTAGAATATGTACTTCTATGGATTCTTGTTCCATTTCAAATTCTTTCGGAATGGGATTGGCAATCAACACCGAACCATTGAGGCCTAAGTCCCACTTTGATTGTAAAAGAGCTGCCATTTCTTGTGGAGAATCCAGTCGTAATGGCGATTGAAATCCGCTTTTTGAAGAGTAAAAACTCGGGAAGGCATCTTGACCATAAGTCACCACCGGAATTCCAGAAGTTTCTAAATATTCTAACGTTAATCCAATATCTAAAATTGATTTTACACCTGCCGCCACAATAGCTACATTGGTTTGCGCCATTTCGGTTAAATCGGCAGAAATATCCATGGTTTCGGTAGCACCACGGTGCACGCCACCAATTCCGCCGGTAGCAAATATTTTAATTCCAGCCATCGATGCAATGCGCATAGTTGCAGCAACAGTAGTTGCTCCCGGTAATTTTTTAGCAATCACATAAGGCATGTCGCGAAGACTTACTTTCCACACGCCCGGAGTTTGACCTAAAAAGTCGATGTCCTCTTCACGCAAACCCACCAAGCATTTTCCATCCCGAATGGCAATAGTTGCAGGAACAGCGCCATTTTTT
Organism: Flavobacterium sp.; assembly: GCA_044374815.1. Lineage (GTDB taxonomy): Bacteria > Bacteroidota > Bacteroidia > Flavobacteriales > Flavobacteriaceae > Flavobacterium. The sequence continues at coordinate 6,548 of JBILNU010000014.1, read as the reverse complement.
CGAACTTCATTCTCCACTAATTTGGCTGTAATGGCATTTTGCGGCCAAGGCATTCCGTGGGAAATTATGGTCGACTCTAAGGCAACAATGGGCAAATTAGCATCTAATGCCTGTTGCACTTCGGGGCTTATAATGATCAAATTTTCTATAGTATTATTTCTTTAACTGATATTCTTTTTCCATTGCTTGAATCACTGTTTTTATTTGTTCTACACCGATTCTTTTGGCCTTGATTTTTTTATTTTTATCTAATAAATAAATAACAGGAGTAGAATAAACATCGTACTTAGTAACTACATTATTAAGATGAGCGCCGTCATATACATTTATCCAATCGGAAAGGCCTTTCTCTGCAATGTATTTTAAATATTTTTCTCCTTCATGTAACGTGTAAACGCTATAAACTTTTACATTTTTTTTCTCCTTTTTTAGTTCATTATAGACCTCTATTAATTTTGGAATTTCCTTTTGACAATGACCACAATCAACATCCCAAAAAACTAAAATAATATAATCGGCAGCTACCGAATGGAGACGATAATAGAGCTTATTTAGTTTGTCAATATTTGCCATATAGACCTTGGTAGCTTCTTCACTATTTTTGGCTGCTTCAAAACCCATTGCTTTCACAGTTGGAAAATCTTCGGCTTTAATCATCGATAGATCTGGAGCAACGGCATCTATTAACAACGGTTTTAGCAAATCGGCTCTTTTAATAATTTTGGCAACAACCGATTCATCATCATAAATTCCAATCGCTTTTCCAGTTTTAAAATATTTATCAGAAAGGTGAACAAACACCTTGTCGAAGCCCATTCTGTTGGAGGTTTCAAAAGTATAAAGCATGTTAGAAAGTACTAATTTATTTAACATACTTCCTGGTTTTGTTTTTTCTATAATTCGATCCACTTCAACAATGGCAGAATCGGGATGGGAAACAATAACCGATTCAAAATATCTTTTTAGTTTGTTGTGAAAAAATGGATTGCGAACAATACCATCATCCTTAAAATCAACATTGTCCCAATAGTGTTTTTTATAATATTTATAAACATATAAACTGTCTGGCCTACCATTGGAAGCTTTCGGAATGTCTTTAAGGACTTTTTCCATTTTTAAATTCATCACATCACCAATAAAAGTCGATTTATGTTTATCATAAAAATCATGCTCATAATCGATGATTTTTTGGTCAAATTCTTTTTGTTTTTCTTGCAGTGTTAGTGTGTCTTTTTTGGTTTTAATAGTAAGACTGTTTTTGTAAGCAATAAAATCAGCGTTTTGTTTATTTACAAATTTTAAATAGTTAATGAAGTTGTTTTGAATTGGCGAATTTAATACTTCCAGTCCTTCAATAGTTGTACTTTCACTATCATTTTTAAATTCTAATTTTTGATTTTGATCATCTATAAAAAAATCAAAAACAATAGATTTTTGTTGGCTCACTAAAGAGTAAATCCCTTTTTCTAATTTGGTTTTACCATTAAATATAATTTTGCCATTTTTAACCGTAGTACAAGTGTCTTTTAAATAGGTTTTATCAAATTGATAGTACGTAAGATAGGCAATAGAATCCTTACAATTTTTTAGATTAATTGTAATATCATACCCAGATTGAGCATGAGCAAAATTGGAAATAAAACAACAAATAAAAGCTACAATAATTCTTTTCATAAACTGATTATTCAAAATTATAAATTAAACTAATTATGGTTCAAATATAATGCAATTAAAAATTTGATTTTTATAAAAGATTCTTAATTTTCTTATGCGCAAATAATAGGTCGCTTTATAGAGGTCCTTAGAATTAACTCAAAATTCATGTTGAAAAATGAGTTATTAACAATTTTTTAGTATTTTTGTAAGCTAGTATTTAGTCCCAAATCACTATAAACTACTGATTATGATAAATTTATGTTCGAAAAAGCTTTTTGTAGCTTTTACAATTTTGTTAATATCTAATACTGTATTTTCAAATACTTTTGAAGATAATTACATTAAAAAGGATTCTAAAGTCGATTTAAATACATATAAAGTAGCTAAATGTAATGTTAGCGTTGAAAATAATTTTTCGATAACTAAGCACACATTAGTTGCGCCAATAATTACTTCTCAACCTCAAGCTGAAATAAAATGTATTGGTGAAAATGTTACTTTTAGTATAACCGCTTCGGGTACCGGGAATTTATCCTATACTTGGAAGAAAGATGGGGTTGCTCTTAGTAATATTCCTGGAAGAATAAGTGGGGCAACAACTGCATCTTTAACATTAACAAATATAATAAGTGGTGATGCTGCAATTTACACCTGTGAAGTTACAGATGATGCAGATCCATCAAATCCAACTACTTCAAATTCTGCTCAATTAAATGTAAATCCATTACCTGCATTAATTAAAACTGGAAATACAAATGTTTGTATTGGTCAATCAACGACTCTAAGTATTTCTGGAGCTAGTACTTATGTATGGAACAACGGAGGAAACACTTCTAATTCTATTTCAGTTAACCCAACAACAAATACTACCTATACTGTGACAGGTACAGACGGTAATGGATGTTCAAATACAGAGAGCTTTGCTATTCAGGTAAATCAATTACCTACAATTAATATTACTGGAAATTTTACCATTTGCAACGGAACATCAACAACAATAACAGCCACAGGTGCGCTTACTTATAATTGGGGATCTGGCCCACAAAGCTCTGGTAGTATAGTTGTTAGTCCAACAACTAACACAACATATACAGTTACTGGAACAAATGCTAATAATTGTACAAATTCTGCCTCTCAACTTGTAGTGGTTAATGCTATTCCAAGTGCTTCAGTTAGTGCAACTTCTCCAATATGCTCTGGAAATACTGCAACTTTTACAATAACGGGTACTCCAAATGCAACCGTTGTATATAAAATAGGATCTGGACCAAATATATCTACAACTTTAAATAACAGTGGCCTTGCAACTGTAAATGTTCCAGGAGCCACATTGAGTCAAACCTTAAATTTAGTATCTGTTACTTTATCAGGATGTCAAAGCACTACATTTTCAACTGCTTCAACGACCGTTATTGTTACGCCAAACAATACTGTATCTGCCACTTCAGGCGTACAATCATTATGTATTAATAGTAGTTTAACTACAATCAACCTTGTCACCACGGGAGCTACAGGTATTGGTATACCAACTGGTTTACCAGCTGGTGTTAGCGCTAATTGGGCAGCTAATACCATTACCATAAGCGGTACTCCAACTGCAGCGGCTACATTTAATTATAGCATTCCGTTAACAGGAGGTTGTGGCTCGGTAAATGCAACTGGCACTATTGTTGTAAATGCATTACCATCAGTTAATGCAGGTGCTGATCAAGCAATTTGTATTGGATCAAGTACAACTTTAACAGCCACAAATGCGCTTACTTATAATTGGGGTTCTGGTACCCAAAGCTCTGGTAATTTTGTAGTTAACCCAACTACAAGTACAACATATTCAGTCTCCGGAACTGATAACAATGGTTGTTCAAATACAGATCAGGTTGTAGTAACTGTTAGTCCTATTCCGGCTAATCCTACTGTAACTTCAAATACAGTTACTTACTGTCAAAATCAAGCTGCAAGTCCATTAACAGCTACTGGCAGCTCACTTAAATGGTACACCGTTTCTAACGGTGGAACTGGAAGCACTACAGCACCTACACCAAGTACAACTTCAACAGGAACTACATCTTACTTTGTTAGTCAAACAATAAATGGCTGCGAAAGTGCAAGAACTCAAATTGATGTAGTTATTAATTCATTACCAACAATATTCATTTCAGGTAATGGTACTATTTGTGCCGGAAATAACACTACACTTACTGCTTCTGGCGGAAATGGAACATTTACATGGAATGGTGGTCTTGGTACAACAAATTCAATTACGGTAGCTCCATCAACAAACACAACTTATACAGTAAATGGTACAGGTACTAATGGATGTATTGGAACTGCAACCACAAATGTTATTGTAAATCAACTTCCAATAATTAGTGGGGGAGCTAACCAAACTATTTGCGCAGGTGCGTCTGTTACACTATCTGGATCTGGTGGAAACCCAGGATCCTATATATGGAGCGGATCAATATTAAATAATACTCCTTTCAATCCTACAACAACTACTACCTATACTGTGACCGGACAAGGAGCAAATGGGTGCTCTAACACCGCATCGGTATTAGTAACAGTAAATAGCAATCCAGCTGCGCCACTATTAACTCCTACACATCCAAATTGCACAACAAATACTGGATCTATTCAATTTTCTGGTTTGCCATCTACAGGATGGACTATTAACCCAGGATCAATTAACGGATCTGGGGCAAATTACCCGTTAAATTCATTAGCATCAGGGCCTTATACTTTTACAGTAAGAGATTCTAATCTTTGTACTTCTGCAAGTTCAAGCATTATTATTAATCCTGCGCCTGCACCAACAAATGCTCCTACTGCGGTTGCTGCACAATCATTTATGGCGGCAGCAAACCCTACTGTTTTAGACTTGTCAATAACTAGTTCTGGAACTCCTGTATGGTATACAGTTCCTACAGGCGGATTAGCACTGTCAAGTTCAACTCCTTTATCTTCTGGTACTTATCATGCAGCTCAAATTGTAAATGGATGCGAAAGTGGAGCTAGAACATCAGTTGCAGTTACAGTAAATGCAAATTCTGTGGGAGGCTCAGTTTCATCGGATGCTTTAGTTTGTATTGGAACAAATTCTACAACATTAACTTTATCTGGTCAAACCGGAAATGTAATTAAATGGCAAAGTGCTAATAATATCAATTTTACAGGAACAGTAGTTGATATTTCTAATACAAATACTACTTATGTTGTTACTAATATAAATACTCCTACTTATTATAGAGCGGTGGTGCAAAGTGGCACTTCTACTTCTTTTTCAACTCCTGCATTTATTGATATTATTCCACAAAGTGTTAGCGGTTCTATAACCCCTTCTACATCAACAGTTTGTTCAGGTCAAAATAGTGGATTGTTAACACTTTCTGGATATTTAGGTTCAATTATTCGTTGGGAAGAATCAACCAATGGCACCACTTGGAATCCAATATCAAATACTAATTCTACATTCATATCTGGAGCATTAACTCAAACTACTTACTTTAGAGCAGTTGTACAAAATTCAGGATGTGCCATTGTTACTACTACAAATGTTGTCGTATCTATTAATAGTACCCCAACAATTTCTCCAGTTAACTTATCTGCTTGTGTAGGAAATAATTCTACATTAACTGCAAGTACAACTCCTGCCACAACAAATGCATGGCAATCATCAAATCCTGGTATTGCAACGATTTCTGCAACCGGACTTGTAACAGCTGTTTCTCCTGGAACTACTTTGATTACTTATACAAATTCAAACGGTTGTACTGCAACTGCTAACTTTGTAGTAAATGTGCCTCCTACATTATTTATTACAAATCCAGCGCCAGTTTGTTCACCTAACACAGTAAATTTAACTTCATCAAATATAACTTTGGGTTCTACCCCAGGTTTATTTTACTCTTATTATACAAACTCTCTAGCAACTTTAACCCTTACCAATAATACTGCAGTTGCAACTTCTGGAACCTATTATATTAAAGGTACCGATGCTAATGGATGTTCTACATCTGTAAATCCAGTATCTGTATTAATAAACACATTACCAACTTATACCATTACTGGAACAAGTACTATTTGCGCTGGAAGCAGCACTACGCTTACCTCTTCAAGTGCAAACAGTTATTCATGGAGTAATGGACTTGGAACAACAAGTTCTATTACAGTAACTCCATTAACAACTACTACCTATACTGTAACTGGTACTGATAATAATGGTTGTGCTGGAACAGGAACTTATACTGTAACAGTTAATCCACTTCCAAATGTAAATGCAGGAAGTGACAGAATCATTTGTTTAGGATCTTCTGTAACACTAACTGGAGCAGGAGCTGCCAATTATACTTGGAACAGTGGAATCCCAAATGGTAATCCATTTACTCCTTCAACTACTTCAACCTATACTGTTACTGGTACAGACGCCAACAATTGTAGCAACACTGACAGTGTTCTAGTTACAGTAAACAGTATACCAGCAACTCCAACAATAATTGCAACCCAACCAAATTGTACTTCATCAATTGCAACCATTCAATTTTCTGGCTTACCAACACCAAATCCAGGAAACTGGACCATAAACCCTGGTGCTTACACTGGTAATACATCAACATTTACTTTAAATAGTCAACCGGCAGGAAACTATAATTTTACGGTAACAGACAACAATTCATGTACTTCGGCTGTTAGTCCTATAACAATAATTGCAGTTCCTACAATACCAACTGCACCAATAGTTGGAACTCCTACGCAACCAAGTTGTTTAATCCCAACTGGAAGTGTAGTTCTTAGTGGGCTACCAACCGGAACTTGGACTATTACTAAATCACCTGGTGGAGAAACTTATACTGCAACTGGAAGTAACTATACTGTTACAAATTTAGCGTCAGGAA
>JBILNU010000093.1:0-6871 GCA_044374815.1 Flavobacterium sp. | reverse complement strand
AGTATTGCTTCAGTTGTTGTGAGTCCTTCAACATTCAATTGTACTAATATTGGTGCTAATACTGTGACATTAACCGTCACAGATGTTAATGGGAATGTAAATACTGCTTCAGCTGTAGTTACAATATCAAATAATTTCAATGATACTGATGGTGACGGAATTAAAGATAATTGTGATGATGATGATGATAACGATGGTGAATCAGATACAATCGAAATTCAAAATGGAACCGATCCATTTGATCCATGCTCATTTAAAATCATTCCACTTATAACTAGCTCTGTATGGAACTATTGGTCTGAATTAGATTGTGATAATGATGGGTTATCTAATGGTGAAGAGATTGGTCCAGATACAAATAACCCATTTGATCCAAACAACAACTCTATCCCAGATTATTTAGAGGATAATAATCATCAACCATCTGAAGATGGTATTGAAGTTTTCAATTTACTTACTCCTAATGATGATGGAGAAAATGATGTTTTTGTAATTAGAAACATAGGGTTGTATCCCGATAATTCTTTAGAAGTATATAATCGTTGGGGTTCTAAAGTCTATAGCGTGAATGGATATGGTCAAAATCAAAACTACTTCCGTGGAGTATCGGAAGGGAACATTACTATTGATCAAAATTCTGAATTACCAGTTGGAACTTATTGGTATGTATTAAATTATAAAAATGCACAAGGAGTTTGGAATCAAAGAATTGGTTATATATATCTTAATAAATAAAAAAATAATTGGGAAGTATAATTCTCTTTAAGTAAAATAATATATAATGAAAAAAGCTATAGCAAGTTTAATTTTTGTTTCTTTAGTAGTTTCTGTTAATGCACAACAAGTTGCTCAGTATACAAATTACATGTACAATACATTAAATATAAATCCAGCATATGCCGGATCAAGAGGAACAGCAAGTATATTTGGTTTACATAGATCGCAATGGGTTGGTATAGAAGGAGCGCCTACAACAAATACATTTGCAATGCATGCGCCATTAAAAAACTCCAATGTAGGACTTGGATTATCTTTTGTTAAAGATGTTGTAGGGCCATCAGATGAAAGTGCAATTTCGGTAGATTTCTCCTACACAATTAAAACTTCAGATACATATAAATTAGCTTTAGGTCTTCGTTCTTCGGCAAATTTATTAAATATTGATTTTTCTAAATTAAATATTTATAACCCTGGAGATGCATTGGCACAATTTAATGTTGAAAATAAATTCTCGCCAAATTTTGGTATTGGACTTTACTGGTATTCTGAAAATACCTATTTTGGAGCATCTATTCCTAATATGTTAGAAACAAAATATTTTGATAGTGGGCAAACAACAAATGGTGCTTCATCTGTTGCGGCCTCTAAAAGACATTATCATTTCATTGCAGGTCATGTGTTAGATCTACTACCATCATTACAATTTAAACCAGCTATGTTAATTAAAGAGGTTGAAGGTTCACCATTACAAATGGATGTTTCGGCAAACTTTTTGTATAACGAAAAGCTAACAATTGGTGCTGCATATCGTTTAAATAGCGCAATTAGTTTTTTAACTGGTTTTCAAATAAACCCAAATTGGTTTATTGGATATGGTTATGATTTAGAACAAACCAAATTAACAAATAATAATTTCGGCTCACATGAATTCTTCTTGCGTTATGAATTTGCAAGAAAAAATAAAGTATTAACTCCAAGATTTTTCTAAAATAAAATGAAAAAAAGAATAATTTATATTGTATGGACATTGATTTGTTGCTCCACATCGGTTTTGGCTCAACAAAACAAAATGAAAATTGCCAATAAAAAATACGATCAATTAGCTTATAAAGATGCAATACGACTCTACGAAAAACTTGCGAAAGATGGTTATAAGTCTAAAGAGCTTTTTGAAAATTTAGCTAATGCTTATTATTATAGAGCAGATTTTATGCGTTCAAAAATTTGGTTTGACTCATTGTTTGTAATTACACAAGACTTGCCAGCAAATATTTATTCAAAATATGTAAATACATTAAAAACTAATGGAGATTATACAAAAGCTGACTATTGGATGGATCAAATGAAAAATAAATTTCCCAAAGATTTGAGAGTTAATGCCTATATAAATAACAAAGATTATTTAAATAAGAGTGGCAATTCAATTAAACCTTCAGAAATATTCAGTTTAGGAATTAATTCAGTATATGCTGATTATTCGCCTACCTATTGGATGGATAAAGGAATAATTTTTAGTTCTTCAAGATCTTCCAAAAAAACATTAGTTGCTCGTCATAAATGGACTGATGAATCATTTTCTAAATTTTATTTAAGTACTATAGAAAAAGATTCATTAGCTACACCTGTTTTATTAAATTCTGAAATAAATAAATATTACCACCAATCATCAGCTGTGATTACAAAGGATGGTAATACAATGTATTTTACAAGAAATAATCAGTTAGATTTTAAAGCTAAAACTAATGCTTCAAATACCGTATTATTAAAAATATACAAGGCTACTTATGATGGTGAAAAATGGATAAATATTAAAGAATTGCCTTTTAATGATGATAACTATAGTTGTGCACATCCTGCATTAAGTCCAGACGAGAACTATTTGTATTTTTCATCAGATCAAAATGGAACTTATGGAATGTCCGATATATATCGAGTGGCTATTCTAGAGAATGATACATTTGGAATTCCAGAAAATTTAGGAGAAAAAATAAATACCGAAGGAAGAGAAACTTTTCCATTTATAACAGAAAATAATTTCTTGATTTTTGCCTCAGATGCTAGAGCAGGATTAGGTGGATTAGACCTATATTATGTTAATTTAGAAAGTCAGAAAAAAGAAATAAAAACATTCGGAGCCCCTATTAATTCATCTTATGATGATTTTTCTTTAATTTATAATGATAAATTAAATGATGGTTATTTTGCTTCAAACAGACCAATAGGCAAAATTATTAAAGATGATATTTACAAATTTAAAGGACTAAAAATCCCTAATAACTTTAAATTAAATGTTACTATTAAAGATCAATTAACTAATGAGATTGTTGATGCTGGGGTTTCTTTATATGACAAAAATCAAAATAAAATTGAAGATTTTAATTCAAATAATGGTAAGATTGAAATTAGTGATTTAGAGCAAGGTGCCAGCTATACCATTAAAGTAAATAGCTCTGAATATGAAAAATTTGAAGCACCAGTGGTGTATGAAAATAAACTTACAAAGATTAATGTAAGTCTTATTAAAAAACAACCTGAGGTTGTAGAAGTTGACCTTGCAAAATTATTAAGCCTACGAACAATATTTTTTGATTTAGATAAACATACTATTCGTAAAGATGCTACTATTGAATTAGAAAAAGTGGCTGAAATAATGAAAAAATATCCAGAGATGATTATTCAAATCCGATCTCATACTGACAGTAGAAATCACAGAAAGAACAATAAAATATTGTCGCAAAAAAGAGCAGATGCAACCAAAGATTGGCTTGTAAAACAAGGAATTGATAGGAATCGATTAACTGCAGTTGGCTATGGAGAATCACAATTAGTTAATCAATGTTCTGATGGCGTTCCATGTACAAAAGAACAACATCAAGAAAACAGAAGATCAGAATTTATTATACAATAAAAAGTAACATAGTAGTTTATTAAATACTATGTTACTTTTTATATAAATTATTGTGGTCAATATATTCCCAAACTTTTTCTGGTAATAAAGGGCGAAAGTTCTTTTTGCTTTTGATATTTTCTCGAATAAATGTAGATGAAATTTCTACAATTGGAGCCGCTACTTTATGAACTCGTGCATGGTTTAATAAATCGTTATTCTCATCATTCACAGAAACTCTCGGGTAAACATAAAGGTTGTGATTTTCTAGAATATATTCGAAGTTTTTCCATTTATGCAACGAATTTAAATTGTCCTCACCCATAATCAAAGAAAATTCATGTAGCGGAAAATGATCCTTTAAATTCGCTAATGTATGTACCGTATAATTGGGCTGCGCTAATTTGAATTCGATGTCGGATGGTTTAATTTTTGGATAATCCTCAGTGGCCAAATGCACTAAATGTAAGCGTTGGTAATCGTCTAGTAAAGTACTTTTTTGTTTGTGTGGGTTGTGAGGTGTTACCACCAACCATATTTGTTCTAAATCGGAATTTTCTGCCATGTGATTGGCAATAATTAAATGCCCAACATGAATTGGGTTAAAAGTTCCAAAATAAAGTCCGATTTTCATTTTGTTATAACGTTTAAACTAACTATTGACAAACTCTTTCACCAATTGATAGGCCTCCTCTTTGGCCACATCTAGATCATAATTTTTTATTAATAGGTCAAACTGTGGGGCAGTTGCCAATTCCACATGGGCTTTTGCGATTCGCATATTAATTTTATCATCGCTTTCGGTTGAACGCTCTTTAAGTCGGCGTTTTAACTCGTCTACACTTGGTGGTTTCACAAAGACAGCTAAGGTTTCTTGCGGAAATTTTGATTTTATTCGCAAACCGCCAGCGACATCAATATCAAAAATTACATTTTTCCCGCTAGCCCAAATGCGTTCCACTTCACTTTTTAAAGTTCCGTAAAAATTATCGCGGTACACTTCTTCCCATTCTACAAAATCATCCGCTTTAATGTGCTGTTTGAATTCTTCAATCGACATAAAGTAGTAATCTTTTCCATTTATTTCTTGCCCACGAGGTTCCCGTGTAGCTGCAGAAATGGAGAATTCTAAATTCAAATCTTCTTTGGTAAGTAAGTGTCTTACTATGGTTGTTTTTCCTGAGCCCGAAGGTGCAGAGAATACTAATAATTTTCCTTTATTCATTACTTTTTCATTGCGAGGTACGAAGCAATCTCATACCCATTATATTTTGTTATAATACCTTCAAAAGTTTAAAGCACATTCAATACCTGTTCTTTAATTTTCTCCAATTCATCTTTCATCATCACCACCAATTTTTGCATTTCTGCATGATTGGACTTGGATCCCATGGTATTGATTTCACGCCCCATTTCTTGCGTGATGAAACCTAATTTTCTCCCGTTGGGTTCGTTTCCAGAAAGGGTTTCGATGAAATAATTTAAATGATTTTCTAAGCGAACTTTCTCTTCAGTGATGTCGTATTTTTCTAAATAAAAAATCAATTCTTGCTCAAATCTATTTTCATCAACCGCTACTTTAAGTTCGTCTAAAGCAGTTCTTAATCGTGTTTTAACTGTTGTTACGCGCTCGGTGTCATAAGCAACTGCTTCTGTCATTAAGCTGCGAATTTTTGCAATTCGCAATTGAAACTCTTTTTCTAAAGAAACGCCTTCGTCTTTTCTAAATTGAACAATATTTTCTAACGCTTGATTTATTACTTTTTGAATTTCTTGCCACTCCTTTTCATCTATTTCTTCGCGTTCAGTTTTTAATGCATCAGGCATTCGAATTGCCATTTTCAATAATTCGGTTTCATCCCCACTTTCATTTACCTCTTTCAACTGATTCATGTACCCTTTTACAATTGGCACATTAATTTTAGAAGCCGTTTCTTCGCCTGTAATTTCAATATATAATGAAAAATCTATTTTTCCGCGTTCTAATAACTGAGAAATTTGGTTGCGCAAACCCAATTCCATTTCTCTGTAAATAGAAGACATTCTCGTATTTAAATCTAAACCTTTACTGTTTAGTGATTTTATTTCAACGGTAATCTTTTTGGATGGTAATTGCAAAGATGCTTTACCAAAACCAGTCATGGATTGTATCATTATTTTATTTTTATTGACTTCAAATATATAAAAAAGTGTTTACTACTAGTTTAATTGATGATTCTGATTGTTATTGATTGCTAACTTTCTTTTGGGTAACTAAATATACTCCTACAAAAATTAATACTGCCGAAATTATTTTTACCAAACTCAACTCGTCTTTACCCAGACCCACCGCAAAAAAGGTTGCAAAAAAAGGTTGTAAATAAATGAAAACCGCTACTGTTGTGGGCTTTAATTCTCTCATGGAAAGTAGATTTAGCAAATAAGTGAAAAAGGTTGAAAAAACCACTACAAATCCGATTTTCCAATAAATAGCTTCTGGCATACCTCCCCAAGAAATAGCATGAAATTCATTCCATCCAAAAGGCAAAACCATCATAAATCCGAAGGTGTAAATCCATTTTACAAAAGTAAATGCATTGTATTTATCCATTAATTTTTTTACAATTATTAGATAAAATGCATAGGAAACGGCATTTATAAATACTAGTAAATTCCCAAGTGAAGCATTGGGCGCATTAACCATAGATTTTCCATAAAGTATCAGTGTTATGGTTCCGGCCAAGCCAAATAATATTCCGATTGCTTTTCTTTTTTTTATTTGTTCCTTCATTATAAATGAAGACAAAACCAATACAATCATAGGGGTGGTTACCATTAATACGGCACCCATAATTGGGGATGTATAACTAAGGCCTTTAAAAAAAGTAAGCATATTTAGCGCCACTCCAAATAAAGCAGCGGCTACAATTCGAGGGAAATCGGCTAATTCAATTTTTTCATTGGGTCCAAAAAATGAAACCAGCCAAAAAAGCAATACAGACCCTCCTACTCGCATTGTGATAAATCCAAAAGGTTCCACATATTTTGGCATTACATCTTTGGCAATGGTAAATGTTACGCCATAAATAATAGAAACAAAAGTCGCGGCAAGGAGCGCCCAATTTCTTTTTGACATTAGCTTAAAACTTTAATTACTTCGGCACTATTTTTTTGACTATTTCCTATGTAAATTTTGTTGTCAATTATAAAAACAGGACGGCTTAAAAAGGTATAATGTTGCAACAAATACATTTTATAATCGGCTTCAGTTAAATTTGTATTCTT
>JBILNU010000013.1:0-25494 GCA_044374815.1 Flavobacterium sp. | reverse complement strand
TAATTTTCAATAAGGTGTCGCCTTTTCTTACTTGGTATATAATTTCACTTGTCTTTTTATCTTTATTGTTTTGAACTAATGCCTCTTTTGAAGTAATTATTTCTTCTTTTCCAACAATTAATTTGTCCCCAAGTTTAATATTACTATCCGACAAAGAATTCCATTCTAAAAGGTCGTTAATTGAGGTTTTATATTTTCTAGCAATAGTACCCAAATATTCTCCTTTTTCTACAATGTGTTCTATGTTTTTATACTCTTTTTTTGGAGCGGTTGCTTCAGTTTTTACTTGTGCCACACTGTCCTCAGAAATAATTAATTGCGTTCCAACTTTTACATTATTGTCAATAATATTGTTCCATTCTTTTAATTGGGCTACACTAATATTGTGTTTTTTTGCAATAGAAAATAAATAGTCGCCTTTGGCTACCACATAGTAATTTTCGGTAGTTTTTGTGGTTTCGGAAATGTTTGTTTTTGACTCTGTGGCTACAACCGCTTCTTTGGTTTCAACAATAGGTTGCTTGGTTTCTTTTTTTACCCAAGTAGTAACCTTTTCAGTTTTGATAATTTTAATTGATTCTCCAAGCGCAATATTGTTGTCTTTTAATTGATTCCACTTTTTAATTTCTGCAAGTGTAACTCCATATTTATTGGCGATTTCTGTTAAATTATCGCCTTTTTTAACTTTATGAATTTTAGTAACCTCTTTGGTGGTTACTACTTTTTCAATTTTATGATCTTTTTCCTGTTTAGTGTCAGCAGAAGCAATTACACTGTTTTTAATTTTTGGATCTTCCGTTTCGTTAGCATCATTTTTAACTACGTCCTCTGTGATTTTTATTTTTAATGTTCTCCGTTTTGGATTTTTATTCGATCTCAAATAATTCCACTTTTTTAAATCCTCAATAGAAACATGATACTGCGCAGCAATTTCGGCTAAGCTTTCCCCTCGATGGACTTTGTGGTATTTTGTTTTATAGGCCACTTCGTTTTGAGGTTCTACAGTTCCTTTAAGAGAATCTTTAGGCTTAGAAACCGCTATGCTCTCGTAAGGGCGCTCTCTCTTGCTTTGCTCGTGATGTATGTAAGCATAAATTTTATCTTCATTTGATGTGAAAATTGCGATCTTATCTTTTGGAAGTCTAAGAAAATTGGTTTGTCCGGTTATATGTGGAATTTCGTTTCTTTTGAAAGAAGGATTAAAAAATTGAATGGCCGCAACCGGAACGTCTAATAAATCTGAAACTTGCTTAAAAGTCATGTGGTTTTTAATTGCAACAGTATCAGTGGCAAATAAATTGGCAACGGCTTTATTCGGAACAATTCCGTGTTCTTTGTGGTATTCAAAAATATACATCGTTGCTAAAAAAGCAGGCAAATATCCTTGGGTTTCCTTTGGAAGATTTTTTCTAATATTCCAATAGTTTTGATGGCCGCCTGATCTTCGAATTGCTTTGGCCACATTCCCTGGACCCGAATTGTAAGCTGCTAGAACCAAATCCCAATCACCAAAAATTTTATACATGTTGTTCATGTAAACCGATGCCGCTTGGCTAGCTTTTAGCGGTTCGCTTCTTTCGTCTACATAGGAATCAATATTTAAACCGTATTGCTTTCCCGTTTGATACATAAACTGCCACAAGCCAGTTGCACCAACTCGTGAAACAGCTCTAGGATTTAAAGCAGACTCAACAACGGCCAAGTATTTTATTTCTAATGGAATATTGTTTTTAGCTAATTCTTCTTCAAAAAGTGGAAAATAATATTGGGAAACCCCCAATAATCTTTCAAAAGATTTTCTTCTGTTCTTTAAAAATGATTTGATTACATTTTCTAAACCAATATTGTACTCAATATTAAATGGCGATTTTTCGTCTAATTTTTTTAATCTTTCTTTTAGTAAATCGGTTGGAAGCTCAAAATCAACTTTCTGATCAACGTTTACATTTTTAATGTCGGCAATCATTTCGTCGTAAAGATCTAAAGAAGTGAGTTCCTGCATCCATAGACTATCAATACAAGTTGCAATATTATCCGAAACAAAGGTGGATTTAATAGAGTCTAAATAGGAAACTTTAATTTCTTTTTTTAGAATAGAGTCTTTGGCTTTTATTAAATCTTGACTGTAAAAAGTAGTTGAAACAAGTAATAATAGAACGGTAATGTGGTGTTTTATATTCATAGTGTTTTTTTTCAATATTACTTTGGGATAAATATTGATTAATACAAACTTATTGATATCTAACGAATTAAAGTGTTTAATTATTGTTAAAGTAATTTCTTTAGTCTAAAATCGCTTGGATTCCAGGTAATATTCTACCTTCTAACATTTCAAGCATAGCCCCGCCTCCAGTAGAAACGTAACTCATTTTTTCTTCTAAATTAAATTGTTTTACTGCCGCAACAGAGTCTCCTCCTCCAACTAATGAAAAAGCGCCGTTAGCAGTAGAATCTGCAATAAAATTTCCAAGAGTTATGGTTCCTTTTGCGAAATTTTCCATTTCAAAAACCCCTAATGGACCATTCCAAAGAATTGTTTTTGATTCCATAATCACTTTTCTAAAATTCTCTAATGACTTTGGTCCTGCGTCCAATCCTTGCCATCCGTCTGGAATTTCTCTTACATCTACAATTTGTGTTTGGGCATCATTAGAAAAGGCATTTGCCGCAACTACATCAACCGGAATGTGAATGTGTACATTTTTCTCTTTTGCTTTTTGTAAAATATCTAAAGCTAAATCCAATTTATCGTCTTCACAAATAGAATTCCCAATTTTTCCGCCAAGGGCTTTTACGAATGTGAAAGTCATTCCTCCACCAATAATCATGTGATCAACTTTGTCTAAAATGTTTTCAATTACGGTAATTTTAGAAGAAACTTTAGATCCTCCCAAAACAGCAGTTACCGGTTTAACCGAGTTGTTTAATACACGATTTAAGCTGTCTATTTCTTTTGCTAATAACATACCGAAACACTTGCTATTTGGGAAAAACTGTGCGATAATTGTAGTAGATGCATGTGCTCTATGTGCTGTTCCAAATGCGTCGTTTACATAGATGTCACCCAAAGAGGCTAATTCTTTTGCAAAGGCAACGTCGCCCGCTTCTTCTTCTGCATAAAAACGAAGATTCTCTAAAAGTAAAACTTGTCCAGGTTGAAGATTTGCGGCCGCCGTTTGAGCCACTTCGCCTCTACAATCAGAAGCAAAAATTACGACAACATTTAATACTTCCGATACTTTTGAAACGATATGTTTTAAAGAATATTTATCTTCTTTTCCTTTTGGTCTTCCAAGGTGAGACATTAAAATTACGCTTCCACCATCAGCGATAATTTTATCTATAGTTGGCTTTGCTGCTTCAATTCTATTTGCATCTGTAACCTTAAAATTTTCATCTAAAGGAACGTTGAAATCTACTCGAATTATTGCTTTTTTGGAATTAAAATTAAAGTCTTGAAGCGTTTTCATAAGGAAGTATTTGTTTAATATTTAAGTTTTGCAAATATAGGCAATTTGTTTTTTTGGGAAAATCACCTAGCCCATTAATTGAATTGGACTCAAAATGGATTTTTATTTATTGCTTTTTAAGTATCTTTGCTTATGTTATTTTCTGAAATTTTAGGTCACGAACATATAAAAAACCACTTAATTCGCAGCGCGAGTCAAGGGAGAATTCCACATGCACAACTTTTTATTGGGCCGGAAGGTACTGGGACTTTAGCAATGGCAATTGCCTATGCGCAATATATTGTTTGTCAAAATTCGGGCTCCGATAACACTGGAGAAAACGAAGCGTGTAATCTAAAATTTAATCACCTTGGGCATCCCGATTTACATTTTATTTATCCTACCGTTTCTACCGAAGACGTAAAATCAAAGCCAAAAAGCATTGATTTTATTCAGGATTGGAGGCTGTTTGTGACTGAAAATCCATACGGCGGTTTGTTTGATTGGTATAAAATGCTGGGCGTTCAAAATAAACAAGGTGAAATTCGTGTAGACGATGCGGCAGAAATATTAAAATTGTTGGCGCTAAAATCTCTCGAAGGAAGTTATAAAATTATGATTATTTGGATGGCCGATAAAATGAATATTGCGGCATCGAATAAACTTTTAAAACTTCTGGAAGAGCCTACAGATAAAACGGTTTTTATTTTGATTTCGGAAAACGAAGAAGATATTATTCAAACCATTCGATCGCGTTGCCAAGTGTTGCATTTTAATGGATTGCCCGAAAATGTGATCACCCAGGCACTAGTATCAAGAGAAAATATTGATGAAAAAGAGGCCTATAAAATAGCCCATCAAGCTCAAGGAAATTACAATAAGGCCTTACATATTTTAAAAGAAGATAATGAAGAATTGCCTTTCGAAAAATGGTTTGTAGACTGGGTTCGGGCAGCATTTAAAGCTAAAGGTAATGCAGCGGCAATTCAGGAATTAATTGGGTGGAGCGAAGAAATTGCAAGTTTGGGAAGAGAAGCGCAAAAGAAATTTTTAAATTATTGCATTGATATGTTTCGCCAGGCTTTGATGTTAAATTATCAAGCAGAAAGTTTAGTGTATATGGAGCCTACAGTAGAGAAATTTAAATTAGAAAATTTTGCTCCTTTTGTAAATGGAAATAATATTTCGGAAATATTTAAAGAACTTTCTGATGCGTCTTACCATATTGAACGTAACGGAAATGCTAAATTAATTTTGACCGATTTATCGATAAAACTCACCCGTCTAATTCATAAAAAATAATACCATGCACAACACCGCTTCTATTTTGATATTACTTTTTTTAGCAATTACTTTTATTATTTCTTGTCATGAAAAGATTTTTCATTGGAAAGAAGCGATGTCTTGGATGATTCCACATTTTGAAAAAACCATATTAAAAAACAGAGTGCCTCTTGCTACCGGAATTTTACTTGTTGTAGAGTTAATTGCGGCCATTTTTTCGATTATTGGGTGTATTCAATTATACATAAATGGGGGAAGAGAGTTTGGATATTATGGCGCTGTTTTTTCTTGTATTAGTTTGTTGTTAATGCTAATTGGACAGCGATTGGCTAAAGACTATGAGGGCGCAAAAACAATAGCGATTTATTTTATTACTGCGGTTTTTGGCGTATATCTTTTAGGTTAATTTTAAATTGTCTGCATAAAAAAATCCAAGCCAGTTAGCTTGGATTTTTTATTTATATCAGTTTGATTATTTTTTGCTAGCAGGTTTGTCTTCTGTCTTCGCTTCCGATTTATATTTATCGTTAACCAATTTGATCATTTCTTTAGTGATGTCGTATTGGTCTTTAGCATATAATATGGTAGCAGCCTCACCGGTTCCAAAAACATAATCGTATCCTTTTTCTTTTCCGTAATCTTTAAATATTTTTTTATACTTTACTACAACCGAATCCATCTCTACACCATGTTGTCCTTGAATTTGCTGTGCTAATGCTTGTTGGGTATATTGAAGTTGTTGTTCTCTTTGTTGTAACTCTGAGTATTTTTGTTGCGCCCAAGCCTGTCCATTCTTTTGAGCATTTACTTGAAAAGCATTTTTTTCAGCCTCCAATTTTTCTACTTCAACTTTTAATCTTGATCCTTTCTCATCGGCAATTGATTCGTATTTTGCTTTTATATCTTTTGCTTCTGTAGATTCTTCTAATAATTTATTAGTGTCAATATATGCAGTTTTAAAATCTTTAGCATCCACCGATTTTTGACAAGATCCCATTGCAAATAAAATTGCAATTCCTAAAATAACTTTTTTCATTATAAATATGTTTGTTTTTTCTATTTGCCAAAAGTATAAAATTTAAACAGTAAAAGCTTAAAACTTTAAAAAATGACTTTTATTTTGTGTTATAAGATTTTGTTATTATTGACTTTAATTAAATAATTATTCTCTATCAAAACTGACTTTAAATAAAGCGTTTTTAGCGTAAATTATTTTTTTGATGTCAAAACTTATGTTTGGCGTTGTTTTGTTTAAAATTTGGTTGTTATTTTAGTTTTTAGCGTTTTTTAGAACATAAATGTGAGACGAATATTCCATATTTTGTCTTCCGGCCCAATTTGATCGTAAACCAATAAAAAAGGCGGTAATAAAATTCATTTTACCCGTTTTATATTTTTCAGATAATAAACTAACATAAAAACTATCAAATTTCATTGGAAGTACTTTTTGCAATTCTAAGTTTTCTTTAGCAAATAATTTTTTTATTGCAGTTTTAGAAAAATGCCATAAATGAATTGGCACATCATAAGCCGCCCAAAAAGAACCATAATATTTTGCATCAAAGGAATTAAAATTAGGTACGGCAATAAATATTGTTCCAGACGGTTTAATTAATCGCTTTAATTCTTTTATTTGATTTTCCAAATCGGGTACATGCTCTAATACATGCCACATCGTAATTACATCAAAAGAATTGTTTTCTAAATCGTTTATACTTTCAACAAAAGTAACTCCTTTGTTCTTGGCAATTGCCTTAGCTTTTTCGCTTGGCTCAACACCAATAATTTCCCATCCGTCTTTTTTTGCAACCGATAAAAAATCACCAACTCCTGCTCCAATGTCTAAAATTTTGCCTCGCTGTGATTCGGAATTTATAAGGTTTAATTTGTTTTTTAAAGCAATTGATTTAACAAACTGATACATTTTTTCAAAGAATGATTTATTTCCGTCAGTGTGCGAAATATAGTCTACGCTTTCATAATAACTTGGAAGTTTATCTAGAGATGGCTGCGGATGCGTAATCAACATATCTAAATCTTTGTCATGCAAGAGCTCAAATGTTTCTTTGGAAACAGAATGATCTTTAACGTTTAAAAAATGAATTGCGTTTTGAATATTCATTAAATTGTCTTTATTAATAAGGGTTTACAAAGTAGTTTCACGTGGAACATCTTATCTTCCCATATGAATTAACAGCACCGAAATATCGCTTGGTGATACACCGCTTATTCTTGATGCTTGAGATATTGTGATAGGCCTGATCTTAGTTAATTTTTGTTTTGCTTCAATCGACATCGATTTTATTTTGTTATAATCAAAGTCGGCCGGAATTTTCGTATCCTCAAGACGAGTTAATTTATCTGCGTTATTTCTTTCTTTTTCAATGTAACCAGAATATTTAACTTGAATTTCGGCTTGTTCTAATACCTCTTTATCCAAATTATTATCGGCAACATATTGGGCAACTTTTTCAAATTTTAAGAAATCCTCTAAGTCGATTTGGGGTCTTGAAAATACTTTAAACATCTTATCCGATTGTACAATTGGAGCACTTCCTTTTTGCTCTAAAATTGGATTTGTTTCAGCTACTGTAACGCTTGTTTCTTTAAAAAAATTCACCATTGCGTCACTTGCGGCAAATTTTTCTTCCATTCGACGCATTCTTTTCTCCGATGCCAAGCCAATTTCATAGCTCTTTGGCGTTAATCGAGCATCGGCATTATCTTGTCTTAAAAGCGTTCTGTATTCTGCACGAGAAGTAAACATTCGGTATGGCTCTTCCGTTCCTTTCGTAATTAAATCATCTATTAAAACACCTATATATGCCTCGTCACGTTTTAATATCATTGGGTCTTTTTCCTGAACCTTTAATGCCGCATTGATTCCGGCCATTAATCCTTGTGAAGCGGCTTCCTCATAGCCAGTGGTTCCGTTAATTTGACCTGCAAAATACAATCCTTCGACTAATTTAGTCTCTAGAGTATGTTTTAATTGAGTAGGTGGAAAATAATCATACTCTATGGCATATCCAGGACGGAAAAACTTCACGTTTTCAAACCCCGCAACAGAGCGCAATGCTTTAAACTGAATGTCTTCAGGTAACGAAGTAGAAAATCCATTTACATAAACCTCACAGGTATTCCACCCTTCTGGCTCAATAAATAATTGATGTCTTTCTTTATCAGCAAAACGATTAATTTTATCTTCAATAGATGGACAATAACGAGGTCCAAGAGATTTAATTCTTCCATTAAACATGGGTGATCTGTCAAATCCTTCACGTAAAATATCATGAACTTGCAAAGAAGTATACGTCATGTGACACAATCTTTGATGCACTAAAGGTTTTGTTTCGTCGGAATAAGAAAATTTATCTGGGCGTTCGTCTCCAGGCTCTTCGTTCATTTTTGAATAGTCTAAAGAACGACCGTCAACACGAGGCGGCGTACCCGTTTTCATTCTTCCTGCTTCAAAACCTACTTTAACCAAATCTTCAGTAATTCCATAGGCAGCGCTTTCACCAGCTCTACCTCCTCCAAATTGTTTATCGCCAATATGAATTAAACCATTTAAAAAGGTTCCGTTAGTAAGAACAACTGTTTTAGCTTTAATTGATATACCAAGAGATGTTTTAATCCCTTCTATTTTTCCATTATTGATTATTAATCCGGACACCATTTCTTGATAGAAATCTAAATTTGGTGTATTTTCCAACATCATACGCCATTCCTCAGAAAAACGCATTCTATCCGACTGAACCCTTGGCGACCACATAGCGGGCCCTTTGGATTTATTCAACATTTTAAATTGAATAGCGGTTTTATCAGAGACTATCCCAGAGTAACCTCCAAGCGCATCAATTTCTCTTACGATTTGCCCTTTTGCAATACCTCCCATAGCAGGATTACAAGACATTTGCGCAATGTTTTGCAAACTCATTGTTACTAATAAGGTTTTCGATCCTAAATTGGCTGCCGCTGCCGCTGCCTCACACCCTGCGTGACCCGCTCCTACAACAATAACATCGTAAGTGTTAAACATAAATTTTAATTTAGAACTGTTACTACTAAAAAGCCCTTTTTATTTAAATGTTCCACATGGAACATTGTGTTTTTGTATTCACTTTTAATGTTCCACGTGAAACATTTTGATTTTCTCGTCTTCTTTACTTCGCATCAAAGCCTCGTCCTCTTCTGTTTTATCTTTGAATCCACAATAATGCAAAACACCATGAACCATTACGCGTTTTAATTCTTCTTCAAAAGACACCTTAAAATCAGTGGCGTTATCTTTGACGCGTTCGGTTGAAATAAAAATGTCGCCATGAATTTCATTTCCCATAGAATAATCAAATGAAATAATATCGGTTAATGTGTCGTGATTTAAATATTGCTCATTCAAGTTCAATAAATAATCGTCATCACAAAAAATATAATTTATTTCTCCTTCCTTCTTTTCCTCTGAAGCAATAACTCTGGAAATCCAATTCGACAATTGTTCTTCGTTACTTAATTCAAAATCGTTCTCGTAATTAAAACTTATCATTTATTAAAATATTCTTGAACCTTCTGGTTAAAATTGGAACGCAAAGGTAAGGTTTGTCTATTTAAAATTTCTACACTATTTATATATTCTTGTAGGCGCAACGGCAAAGCGGTAGCGGTATTGCTAAACTCTTTTTTTGAAGTTTCCGATTGGCGTTTCTTTTCTTCACCTTGTTGCTGTACCGCCTTTTCAAGTTTTAACAATTCATATTTAACATTTAATATTTTTTGGAGCACTTCGTTGTTAAAACCTTTGTTAAGTAACTGTTTTTCAATTTGTTTCATTTGTTCAAGCGCGTTTTTTCCTTGATTTCCAACACCTTGTTTGTCTAATTCTTTTTGAAGCGCTTCTCTTAATTGTTGTTGCTCTTTGTAAATTTCCATAATCGCTTTAGCGTCACCTTCCCCGTCTTGACCGTTTTCGCCTTCAGAATCCCCTTGTTTTGATCCTCCCGAATGTGATTTTCCTTCATTTCCTTGCTTCCCTTTACCTTCCTTGCCGCCTTCTTTCCCATCACCTGGTTTGTCACCTGGTTTATCTCCGGACTTTTTCCCTTGTTTATCGCCCGGTTTGTTTCCAGGTTTCATGCCGTCTTTCATTTTCTTTTCTAAATCACCTTGCTTTTTTATTATGTCAGGTAATTGCGATTCTCCTTGAGACCCTTTTCCTTGTGAAGACTTCCCTTTTCCTTTTCCAGATCCCGACATTTGCATTGACATTTGCATGTTAAACAAAATGGAGGCTAGCATGTCGGCCAACTTATTTGCAGCGCTAATTGCAAACTGTTGGTAGGAGACTCCTTTAAAGACGTCGGCTTCCGCTAAAGTTTCTAAGGATTTTTCTATATTGTATTGCACATTTCCAACCTCAGCGGTTACCCCTTCGGATAGTTTTGGGTTTCTTAACGATAGTGCAAATAAACTATCATCAACATGCTTAAATTCTTGTTTTAAATCCTGCTGTATTTTTAGGTTTTTATTAAACGAAGGAGAGCCTCTTTTAAGTCCTTTAAACTGACCCATGACCGATTCTTGTGAAAAAGAATAGGCCAATAAATTGTCTAATATTTGTCGCAACATAGCAACATCCTCTTCCATTTGCTCCTTCTCGCCCATTTCCATGCTTGATTGCATGTCTTGGCTCATTTGCTTCATTTTCTTAGAGGCACTTTTTTGCTTGGGCTTAGCTCCTTCTTTTGATTTTTTTTGCAATTGATCTGAGGCATTTTTCAAATCTTCATCAATACTTTTTTCTTTAGCATCAGTATCAGGGAGATCAACCGGGGCTTTTAACTCTTTGTTGTCTTTTTCTAATTCTTTTAATTCTTCCTGAATTTTATCAAATTCTTTATTGATTTCGTTTTGTTTTTCAGTACTGTTTTCTTTCTCATCAGAAGCCAATTTATCTTGCTTTTCGGATAATTTATCTAACTTATCAGCTATCTGCTCTGCCTTCTTTTCTACATAATATTTTTTAGTTAGCTCTACTAATTGTTGCAAACTTTTGGTTTGGTTTTTACTTTGCTGTTTTAATTTGTCCATTTTATCGAACAATTCTTCTTTTTGAAGTTTTTCGTTCAATTTTTGAAGTTCGTCCAGGAGCTTATTGTTCTTTTCTAGGTCTTTTTCTACTTTTTCTAAACGGTCTTTCAAAAGTTCTTTAACCTCATCTTTCTTTTCGGTTTTAACTTTTTCTAAATTCTCTTTCATCTTTTCAGCAAAATTCTTCATCAACTCATCTTGCTGCTTTTGTTTGTTTAGAAAATCTTCAACCTTTTGCTGTTCTTTAAATTCTAAATTGTCTTTTTCTTTACCCATTTTTTGCAACTTATCCATTTCATTAAGCTGCTTATCTTGAGCTTTCAAAGACTTCTGCATCGCATTGATATTATCATTTTGTTGTTGCAATAATTGATCTTCTTTCTCGGTTTGTGTTGCTATTCGATTTGAAAAAACAGAGGACTTAGCGCTTTTGTAATTATGAAACGCATCATTATCAAAAACTTCGAAATAATACTCATAGGAAACACCTTCTTCAACAGGAAGATTACTTGGGAAAGCAAACACAAACTGGTCATAAACATCTTTTTTAACAGCTATAGTCGCTCTTTTTGCGTTAATTGGCTTGTCCTTTGGATAATAAATTACTTGAAGCTTAGAAAGTCCGTAATCATCGGAAACCTGGCCTAAAAGAAAGTTTTTATCGATCTTTAAACTATCTGGAGCGTTGCCAACAGAAATTGCTGGAAACTGATCTTTAACAATTGTGATTTGATAGTTTAGCTTTTCGTAATTCTGAATTTTATTATTGGATGTTACAATTTGATAGTTGGTATTCTGAATAATATTTTTTGAAAGAAAAAACTGATTTTCGCTTTTTGTGAAACTGTATTTGGCAACTTCGTTTTGCCATTCCACTTTTTGGGTAGCAACCGTATTCATTTTCCAGGTAACTCTTGTGCCTTCTGGAACAACAGCGTTTCCGGTTCCTTTAATTACTTCTGATTTTTTATTTAAATAATTCGGAAAATTCAAAACCATTTCGAAGTTAGCAATAGTTGGAACAGTAACTACATTCAGCTCATAATCCTTTGAAACAACGGCATTGGCCTCAAGGTGGAATTCTAAATTTTCCTTTGGTTTGGAAATCACAAATTGAAATTCACCTGGCTTGGAGGACTCCATAAAATAACTCTCTTCTCCAATAAAAATCATAGTGTTTTCGGGAACTACCTTTCCAACCGTTTTAACTTTTAATATAAAATCTTGATTTTGTTCTGTTTTTAAATCCGAATTCAAAACCTGAAATTCAAATGGTGCTGGTGGTAAAAATTGTTCCTTATAGTTAACCATACGATGCAAACTTTGAGAAATAAAATTACTGTAACCTGTTATGTAGAAAAAGGCAAAAAACAAAATGGGGATTAAAGCAATTGGAGCATATTTTTTATTTTTACTAAAATTAATTGCTTTTACAAAAGGAATGGGTTGGAGTGTTTTTGCTTTTTGATCTATAGAAGCAAGCAACAATTCTGAGGTGTTGGATTCTTGAGAAAGTTGCAAGAAATTAGTTAGTTTATCCCCTACTTCACTAAAATGATTCCCAATAATCTTAGAAGCATCATCATAGTTGATCCCGCTTTGAAGTTTAAATAATTTTGAAATTGGAAAAAGAATAAATCGAAGTAATAAAAACAGTTCTACCGCTACAAATGTCCAAAACAAAAGCGTTCTAGAATTTGGTTTCAGCCAAAAAAAGTACTCAATACTAAGGGAAAAAAGAAAATAAAGCAGTCCAATACCAATAAAGAAAATTCCACCACGTAACAATTCGTTGGTGTAATATTTCTTTACAAACTGCTCCAGTTTATGATAAATTATGCTGCTATTTTCCAATTTAATTTCTGCCTTATTTATAACCGATAAAAGTAGTAATTTCTATTTAGAATAAAAGTTAATTCTTTCTAAAACGGATTTTTTAGAAATATAGGCTTATTTAACTTCCAACTTCTGATTATCTTTGCGTCAAATTTTACTAAAATGTCTAAACAAGTTCGTGTACGTTTTGCGCCAAGTCCAACTGGGCCTTTACATATTGGCGGGGTAAGAACCGCTCTTTTTAATTATTTATTTGCCAAAAAAAATAACGGTGTTTTTTATCTTCGAATTGAAGATACCGATCAAAATCGTTTTGTTCCGGGTGCAGAAGAATACATTTTAGAAGCGTTAAATTGGCTTGGAATTGCGCCAAGTGAAACAATAGGAAAAAATGAAAAATTTGGTCCTTATCGTCAATCGGAAAGAAAACAGTTGTACAAGCAATATGCCGATCAGTTAATAAAATCGGGGTGGGCTTACTATGCTTTCGATACTCCAGAGGCTCTAGATGCGCATAGAAAACAACACGAAGCCGAAGGAAAAACGTTTATTTACAATTGGCATAACCGTGAAAAATTAGATACTTCTTTAGTGCTTTCTGAAGAAGAAACTAGCAAAAGAATTGCTTCAGGTGCAGATTATGTTATTCGATTTAAAACTCCGGTAAACGAAACGTTGCATTTACAAGACATTATTCGTGGTGATATAAAATTTGAAACTAATTTATTAGACGATAAAGTTTTATTCAAGTCAGACGGAATGCCAACTTACCATTTAGCAAATATTGTGGACGACCATTTAATGGAAACTTCGCATGTAATTCGCGGCGAAGAATGGTTGCCATCAATGCCGTTGCATTGCTTATTATACAAAGCTTTTGGCTGGGAAGCGCCTCAATTTGCGCACTTGCCTTTAATTTTAAAACCTGTAGGAAATGGTAAATTATCTAAAAGAGATGGTGATAAAATGGGATTTCCTGTGTTTCCTTTAGAATGGAAAACCGATGAAGGTGTATCATCTGGATATAGAGAAAACGGCTTTTTCCCTGAAGCGGTCGTAAATTTCTTAGCTTTATTGGGTTGGAATGATGGAACCGATCAGGAGATTTTCACTTTGGAAGAATTGTGTGAAAAATTTGATTTAAATCGAGTTCACAAAGCGGGTGCTAAATTTGATCCAGAAAAAAACAAATGGTTCAATCACCACTATTTACAAGAACAATCTAACGAAAATTTAGCAAAAGCCTTTGCTTCAATTTTGTCTGAAAAAGGAATTTCTACTTCTCTTGATTTAATTAAAATTGTTTCTTTAATAAAAGAACGAGCTGATTTTATTACTGATTTTTGGGAATTATCCGATTATTTCTTTGTGGCTCCAACATCTTATGATGAAAAAGCGGCAAAAAACTGGAAAGAAGAAACGCCTGCTTTAATGCAACAATTAATTGCGGTTATCGAAACTATTGAAGATTTCACTTCTTTAAATATGGAAACCCTAATAAAAGACTGGATGACTCAAAACGAAATAGGAATGGGTAAAGTAATGCAACCGTTTCGATTGAGTTTGGTGGGTGCTTTAAAAGGGCCTCATCTTTTTGATATTGCAGAAATGATTGGAAAACAAGAAACCATTAAAAGATTAGAGAAAGCAATTAAAAGCATATAAATAAAAAAGAGGCATAAGCCTCTTTTTTTATTCTTTACTTTCAACTTTCGCCCAAGTATCTCTAAGGCCAACCGTTTTATTGAAAACTAGTTTATCAGAATTAGATTCTTTATCTACGCAATAATAACCCAATCGCTGAAATTGAAAATGATCTAAATTTTTAGCAGTTTTTAAACTCGGTTCTACATATCCGGTAATTACTTCTAAAGAATTAGGATTGATAAATTCTTTAAAATCTATTTCTTTATTTCCGTCTGGGCTTTCATGAGAAAAAAGGCGATCGTAAATACGCACTTCTGCAGGTACTGCATGAGCAATTGACACCCAATGAATGGTTCCTTTTACTTTTCTTTGACTTGCTTCGGTACCGCTTCCGCTTCGAGAATCTACATCGTAAGTACAATGGATTTCGGTTATGTTTCCGTTTGCATCTTTCACAACGCTTTCTCCTTTAATGATATACGCATTTTTTAATCGTACTTCAGTACCTAAAGTTAATCGGAAAAATTTCTTGTTTGCTTCTTCTTGAAAATCTTCTCTTTCGATATACAATTCTTTAGAAAAAGGCACTTTTCTATACGTTAGCACTTCTTCTTCTGGGTTATTTTCTGCCTCTAACCACTCTTCATTTCCATTTGGATAATTTGTTATTACAAGCTTAACAGGGTTCAAAACCGCCATAACTCGAGGCGCGATTTTATTCAAATCTTCACGAACACAAAACTCCAATAAAGAAACGTCAATTAAGTTTGTTCGTTTTGCGATTCCAATAGTTTTGGCAAAATTTCGAATAGATGCCGGTGTATAACCTCGTCTTCTCATTCCAGAAATGGTACTCATTCTTGGATCATCCCAACCTGTAACATGTTTTTCTTCAACTAGTTGTAATAATTTACGCTTACTTACAACGGTGTGCGATAAGTTTCTTCTGGCAAATTCTCTTTGCTTCGGACGCACTTTTGTAACATCATAAACTTGATCTAAAAACCAGTCGTATAATTCTCTGTGAGGTAAAAATTCTAAAGTGCAAAAAGAGTGCGATATTTGTTCTAAATAATCACTTTCTCCATGCGCCCAATCATACATTGGGTATACACACCATTTATCACCAGTACGGTGGTGGTGTTTATGTAAAATACGATACATAATAGGATCGCGCATCAACATATTGGTGTGTTTCATATCGATTTTAGCACGTAAAATATGGGTTCCTTCTTCGAATTCACCATTTTTCATGCGTTCAAATAAATCTAAGTTTTCAGCTACTGATCGGTTTCTAAAAGGCGAATCGGTTCCAGGAGTAGTAGGAGTTCCTTTTTGTTTTGCCATTTCTTCAGAAGACTGACTGTCAATATAGGCCTTTCCATTTTTAATAAACTCAATTGCCCAGTCGTATAAATCTTGAAAATAATCAGATGCATAACATTCTCTATCCCACTTATATCCAAGCCACTCAACATCTCTTTTAATTGCGTCAACATATTCTTGCTCCTCTTTAGCAGGATTGGTATCATCAAAGCGTAAATTTACAGGTGCATTATAATCTATTCCTAAACCAAAATTCAAACAAATAGCACTCGCATGACCCACGTGTAAATATCCGTTGGGTTCAGGCGGAAATCGAAAACGTAATTTATCCTGAGACAAACCATTTTTTAAATCTTCTTCAATTATCTGTTCAATAAAATTTAAGGCTTTTTCTTCTGTAGACATAATAATTTTGTAATTTTAGCAAAGATAAAAAATTAGACATATAGATACTAGACAAATAGATAATAGATGTCTTTTATTTAGTTTTTTTAATAGAAAAATAAAAGATGGGAATTATTAAATTACATAACATACGAACTTTTTCATATCACGGTTGTCTTGAGGAAGAAGCAAAAATAGGCTCTGATTACAGAGTTGATCTTGAAATTAAAACCGATTTACGTAAGTCGGCGGTATCAGATGATTTAAATGACACCGTAGATTATGTTTTATTAAACCTGATTGTAGTTGAAGAAATGGCAATTCGATCTAAGTTACTTGAACATGTTGCCAACCGTATAATTACAAGAATTTTTAAAGAAATCGCTTCTGTTTCTCGAATTAATTTAAGTGTTTCAAAATTAAACCCTCCAATTGGTGGTGATGTAGAAGCAGTTACTATTGAAATGGAAGAGTATAGAACTTAGTGAATCAGGTAAAATAAAAGTTTTAAAACTTTAAACTTTTTTATATATTTGCAATCCAATAAAATTGGCGTCGTGGCCGAGCGGCTAGGCTGGGCTCTGCAAAAGCTCCTACTCCGGTTCGAATCCGGACGATGCCTCTAAAACCTTCAAGTTAACTTGAGGGTTTTTTTATTTAAATTTTTAAGGAAAATTAAATTAGTTCAAATACGAAACTACCCCATGTGCTTTTCATTCTATAATAGTAAAGCCAGGTTTGAATACAGATAACACCTTAAAATTATAATTTTAAACAATCTCTATAAAGAATAAATTACTTCTGCTTTTCTAAGTGATTAATAGCACTATTTACTATTTTCTTCTCTTTTGGGAACAAGCCTTGTGAAAGTAAAAACAATCCAGAAATTATTAATATAAGGCTAATAAATTTTTTTATTAATAATATATTTTTAGAATTCAATTTATTTTGTAATTGCTTCGCTAATAGTATTTTAAAAATATCCGTGATAAAATAGGTGACTATTAATGTAGTAAAAAAAGTTAGCATTCTAGAAGCTTTTAACTCCAATTGAGGTCCAATTGTAATTAAAATTGCTAACCAAAATCCAAGCACTCCAATATTTATAAAATTCAGGAAAAAGCCTTTAATAAATAAGGATAGGTAATTGTTTTTTTCTAACTCTTTTTGATCTTCTTCATCAAAGTCTTTCTTAGACTCATTTCTGTTTTTTACAAACGAAATGATTCCATAAGTTAACATAACCAACCCTCCAAAAATAAATAATGCCGGATCGTCTTTGATGCTTTGAATTAGACGGTAACTACTGAAATAAGCAATTAAAATAAATATAATATCTGCCAAAACAACTCCTAAATCAAAGATAATTGCTGCTTTAAAACCTTTAACCACGCTAGTTTCTAATAGAACAAAAAAAACAGGTCCTATCATAAAACTAAGAAAAAAGCCAAGAGGAATAGCAGAAATAATATCGTTTAGCATATCTTATTTAACATATTAATTCGCAAAATACCATTTTAAATTTAAAAATAAAAAATATAAATTATTTTGCTTCTTCAATACTGCCTCCTGCAACTATATTTTTATTTATTTTTTTTGGTTTACCGTAAATAATAATTGTTCCACCTGCTCTTACTTTTGCCTCCACAAATTCGGTTGCAAAAACTTCTGAATTTCCTCCGGCATTTACAGTAATACTGGTTTGATTGGTATGGAATTTTTCAGCAAGAAAATCACCACCAGAATTTACCAAGACATCTTGATTAGTAGCAATTCCTTCTAATTCAATCCTAGCTCCATTAGCTACGCGAGCCGTGAGTTTATCTACTTCTAGTTTTATATTTATTTCTCCTCCTTCTTTTGCTTTTATATCAAATAAAGAGGCAGTAATTTTTTTTTCTCCAGAAATTCGAGAACCTTCATTAGCTTCCACGGCATCAATTTTTTTATTATAAACTAATGCCGAAATATTTTCCCCATCTAATAATTTTGTAAACGGCATTCGTATTTTTAACTCCCCGTTTTTATTTATTATTTCTACCTTTTCAGATCCATTTCCGTTTAACACAACTTTGTTATTTTCGGCCGGAATTAATTGAACAGCTATCTGATCAAAAGCAGTTACTTTATTAAAATCACCTACTTCTTTTTCAATTTGTGAAAAACTTATTGAACTGATTAACAATAAATAATAAACTATATTTTTCATTTTTAACTTAATTATTTTTTTATTCTTCCTTTCTAATAAATGTAAAATCCAATTGTTTTTTTACTAAATCGGCATTTTTAACTTTAACGTAAACTTCATCACCAAGTTGTAATAAAGCTTTAGAAATTTGTCCAACTAAAGCATATTGTTTTTCATCAAATGTGTAATAATCATCTTTTATTTCTCGAATTCTACACATACCTTCACATTTATTTTCTACAATTTCTACATAAATTCCCCACTCGGTTACACCTGAAATAACACCAAGAAACTCTTGATCTTTATGATCTTGCATGTATTTTATTTGCATGTATTTGATAGAATCTCTTTCAGCATTTGTAGCTAAACTTTCCATATTACTAGAATGTTCGCATTTTTCTTCAAATTCCTCTGCGTTAACACTTTTTCCGCCATCTAAATAATATTGTAATAATCGGTGTACCATTACATCGGGATACCTACGAATTGGAGAAGTAAAATGACTGTAATAATCAAAAGCTAATCCATAATGACCAATATTTTCAGTTGAATATTTTGCTTTACTCATCGTTCGAATAGCTAATGTATCAATAAGATTTTGCTCTTTCTTGCCATTAACATCTGCCATCAATTGATTTAAAGATTTAGAAATATCTTTTTTATCTCTTAAATTCATTCGATAACCAAATTTTGAAATCAAAGCTTGCATTGCGAATAGCTTATCTTCATTGGGTTCATCATGTATTCTATAAACAAATGTTTTCTTTTGTTTTCCAATATATTCAGCTACTTTTCTATTAGCTAAAAGCATGAATTCTTCTATTAAATGATTGGCATCTTTAGAAACTTTAAAATAAACTCCTTCTGGTTCTCCATTGTCATCTAAATTGAATTTTACTTCTACTTTATCAAAAGAAATGGCACCATTATTCATTCGGTTTCTTCGAAGAATTTTAGCTAATTCATCTAATTTTAATGTTGCTTCTGTAATCGCATCGGAAGCTTTATATTCTTTTCCTGTTAATGATATTTCTGGAGGAATGGTATTTGATTTTGTTTCAATAATTACCTGAGCTTCTTCATAAGCAAATCGTTGATCGGAATTAATTACCGTTCTACCAAACCATTGGTTGATAACGGTTGCTTTTTCATTAATTTCAAAAATAGCCGAAAAAGTATATTTTTCTTCATTCGGTCTTAGTGAACAAGCAAAATTAGATAAAACTTCAGGAAGCATTGGTACTACTCGATCTACTAAATAAACCGAAGTTCCTCTGTGATACGCTTCATCATCTAAAATTGTTCCCTCTTGTAAATAATGAGATACATCGGCAATATGAATTCCGATTTCATAATTTCCGTTTTCTAATTTTTTATATGATAACGCATCATCAAAATCTTTTGCATCTTTAGGATCGATAGTAAAAGTTAAGGTATCACGAAGATCTCTACGTTTAGCTATTTCTTCTGGATGAATAGCGGTATCTAATTTTTGAGCAAAAACTTCAACTTCTACAGGAAAATCATAAGGTAATCCATATTCTGCAAGAATTGCATGAATTTCGGTATTGTGTTCTCCTGGTTTTCCTAATACTTTTATTACAGTTCCAAAAGGGGAATCGGCTTTTTTAGGCCAATCTTCAATTTTTACTAAAACTACATCTCCTTGTTCGGCTCCGTTATATTTCTCTTTTGATATAAAAATATCAGTATACATTTTAGCATTAGCAGTAGTAACGAAAGCAAAGTTTTTTTGAATATCAATTACTCCAACAAATTCTGTTTTAGCTCGTTCTATAATTTCAATTACTTCACCTTCTGGTTTTCTTCCTCTTCTTCTATTATAAATATAAACCCTTACTTTATCTTTATCTAAAGCATGATTTAAATTATTAGTAGGAATAAAAACATCTTCTTCAAAGTCCTCACAAATAAAATAAGCCGTTCTTCGCGAAGTCATATCTATTGTTCCTTCATAATAATCTTGAGATACCGCTTTTACTAAATACTTTCCAGGCTCACTTTCAATAATAACTTTTTGGGCTGCTAGTATTTTTAAATCTTTAATAATCTCATTTCTGCTTTTAGTATCGTTTAATTCTAAAATAGCACAAATTTGCTTGTAATTAAAAGGTTTGTTAGCTTGTTTAGATAATATTTTTAAGATTTTTTCAGAGAATGTTTTATCTTTTTTTCCAAACTTTTTTGGGAATTTACTCATATTCTTTTTTAATAAGGTTTAAATTTACGAAGAAGAAAATAGAAAATAGAAAATAGAGAATAGATTTATCGAAAATATAACTTTTAAAAGTTTTCAACATCTATTAAAATCAAAATAAATATTTTAAAATTAAATTTAAATTTATGTTGCTTATTATGTGCTGTTAATTTATACAATAACTTTATTTTTTAAAAATTGGTTTTAAAGTTATTTTTATTTATTTCTAATTATCAACAGCTTTTTGAATACTTAAAATACTAATTTTAAATAGAAAACCTAAAACAATAAACAGGTGTTAATAAGTAAAAATTTAAATAATTTGTAAATAACTTTCATTGTTAGTTTCGGTTGAAAAAACATATTTTTATAATGATAACTTTTATAAAAAAACAGAAAACTAAATTTGATTTTTTAAAACCAATTTTGGATTACAAATAATTTAAATACAACCTAAAAAAACTTCTAATTTTCTTTATTAAGTTATCAACAAAGTAAGTTAATTTAAAGTTAACTGAATATCAACGAATTGCAAAACACTATTAACAATTAATAATTTTAACATTTATCTTAAAAAAATAATAAGAAAAACCTCAAATAATTAAAATAATAACAACCACTAATTTTCTTATTATTTGTAAATCATGAAGTTATATTTTTATTAAAATCAAATAGATATACTAATTAGATTAACTAAATTTGTTTCAATAATTAATACATTAAAAATATGAAAATTTCTATCGGTAACGATCATGCAGGACCAGATTATAAAAAAGCTATTGTTGCTTATTTAACTTCAAATGGACATCAAGTAATTAACCACGGAACAGATACGGAAGACAGTGTAGACTATCCAGATTTTGCTCACCCGGTTGCATTAGATGTAGAATCTGGTAAAGCCGATTTAGGAATTGTAATTTGTGGTTCTGGAAACGGAATTGCTATGACTGCTAATAAACACCAAGGAATTCGTGCAGCCTTATGTTGGACCAAAGAAATTTCGGCGCTAGCGCGCCAACACAACAATGCAAATGTGGTAAGTATTCCGGCGCGATTTACTTCAATTCCTCAAGCTGTTGAAATTGTAAATACTTTTTTAAATACCGAATTTGAAGGCGGAAGACATTCCAATCGTGTAGATAAAATTTCTTGTAAATAAATGTCAGAGATCCACTCGCATACCCATTCTCATAAACATGTTGTTAAAGGGAAAAATTTAGTTTATTCAATATTATTGAATTTATTAATCACCGTAGCTCAAGTTATAGGAGGAATAGCTTCCGGTAGTTTAGCTCTATTATCGGATGCGCTTCATAATTTTTCAGATGTATTATCATTAGGATTTAGTTTAATTGCGCATAAATTATCTAGAAAAAAAGCCACCGAAGAACACACTTTTGGATACAAAAGAGCCGAGTTAATCGCAGCTTTTGTAAATGCTTCCACGTTAATAATTGTTGCTTTTATATTGATTTATGGTGCAATAAACCGATTTATTAATCCAAAACCAATAGAATCTGATATAGTAATTTGGCTATCGGTTTTAGGAATTGTAGTTAACGGAGGTTCGGTATTGCTTTTACAAAAAGATTCCGAGCACAACATCAATATGAAATCGGCCTACTTGCATTTGTTAACCGATATGATGGCTTCAGCTGCCGTTCTTGTTGGTGGATTGATGATGAAATTTTTTGGATGGTTTTGGATTGACGGAATCCTAACAATTTTAATTGGAATCTACTTAATTGTAGTAGGTTATGAATTAGTAATAACAGCTACAAAAATGTTAATGTTATTCACACCTGACGAAATAGATATTAAAGAAATAGTTGCCGAAGTCGAAAAAATTCCAGGAGCAGGAAAACTACATCACGTACACGTGTGGCACCTTAATGAAGAAGAATTGCATCTTGAAGCACATTTAGATTGTTCAAAAGATATTTCTATTAGTGAATTCAATGATATTTCATTAAAAATTGAAGAAGTATTATTTGTAAAATTCCAAATAAATCACATTAATATTCAACCTGAATATAAAAAAGAAGACCCTAAAGAAATTATAGTTCAGGATTAAATATTTCCATAATGACCAACATACAATTCATCCAGGCACAAGTAAACACGGCGCCTAAAAATATAGAAGCCGCTCTAAAATTATTATCCGAAGACTGTACAATACCGTTTATTTCTCGATACAGAAAAGACCAAACCGGAAATTTAGATGAGGTGGTAATTGAACAAATTGCAAAGCTTTCCAAGCAATACGATGAAATTGTAAAAAGAAAAGAAAGCATTCTAAAAACCATTGAAGAGCAAGGGCAACTTTCATCCGAATTAAAATCAAAAATTGAAAAAAGTTTCGATTTACAAGAGTTAGAAGATTTGTATTTACCCTATAAAAAGAAGAAAAAAACCCGCGCCGATGTGGCTCGAGAAAACGGATTGGAGCCCTTAGCTAAAATAATAATAGCTCAAAAAAATGACGATGTAGACTTCTTGTCAACTCAATACATCAATAAGAATATTAAAAACGAAGAGGAAGCACTCCAAGGCGCTAGAGACATTGTGGCCGAATGGATTAATGAAAATATAGCGGTCCGACAAAGCTTACGAAGAATGTATACCAGAAAAGCAAGCATCGAATCGAAAGTAATAAAAAAGAAATCGGAAGAAGAGGCTGCCCAAAAATTTTCTCAATATTTTGATTGGTCTGAACCATTAACCAAAGCACCTTCCCACCGATTATTAGCAATGCTTCGCGCCGAAAACGAAGGTTTTGTAAAAATAAAAATAGAAACGGATCTTGACGAAACCTACGAATTAATAGATGAAATAATAATTAAAAACAGCAACAGTCCGGCTATTTCTCACGTGCAACTTGCTATTGAAGACAGTTACAAACGCTTATTACAACCGGCTATTTCTAATGAGGTTTTGCAAGAAGCAAAAGCCAAAGCCGATAGTAAAGCGATCGAAGTATTTGCAGGAAATTTAAGTCAGCTGTTGTTGGCACCACCCTTAGGCGAAAAACGAATTTTAGCCATCGATCCAGGATATCGAAGCGGCTGCAAAATAGTTTGTCTCGATGAAAAAGGCGATTTATTATACAACGAAACCATCTATCCGCACCAGCCGCAAATCGAAACGGCAATGGCGATGAAAAAAATCAAATCGATGGTGAATGCGTATAACATTGAAGCAATTTCTATTGGAAACGGAACCGCCTCTAGAGAAACTGAATATTTCATTAAGAAAATCGCTTTTGATAAGCCGGTTCAGGTTTTTGTGGTTTCCGAAGCTGGAGCTTCTGTGTATTCAGCTAGTAAAATTGCGCGGGATGAATTTCCTAATTATGATGTAACCGTTCGCGGTTCAGTTTCTATTGGAAGAAGACTTTCAGATCCTTTGGCCGAATTAGTAAAAATTGACGCCAAATCGATAGGCGTAGGGCAATACCAACATGATGTAGACCAAACAAAATTAAAAGAAGAATTAGACAACACCGTTATTCGATGCGTAAATTCGGTTGGAATTAATATCAACACAGCAAGTAAATCATTATTGAGTTATGTGAGTGGAATAGGCGAAAAAACCGCCGAAAACATCATTAATTTCCGATCGGAAAATGGTCCTTTTGAAGACCGAAAGCAACTTAAAAAAGTACCGCGATTAGGAGACAAAGCCTATCAACAAGCCGCAGCATTTATTCGAATTAAAGACGGAAAAA
Organism: Flavobacterium sp.; assembly: GCA_044374815.1. GTDB lineage: Bacteria > Bacteroidota > Bacteroidia > Flavobacteriales > Flavobacteriaceae > Flavobacterium. The sequence goes on along the minus strand of JBILNU010000013.1, from coordinate 1,348 downwards.
ATCCTTTAGATAATTCGGCGGTGCACCCAGAAGCCTATCCGGTGGTAGAAAAAATGGCGAAAGACTTGAAAATTTCGTTAAACGAATTTATTGCCAATAAAGAAAAAATAGATACCATTCAACCTGAAAAATATACCAACGAAACCATTGGAATTTTAGGAATTAAAGACATCTTAAAAGAATTAGTAAAACCTGGATTGGATCCAAGAAAAGCAGCTAAAGTGTTCGAATTTGACCCCAACGTAAAAACCATAAAAGACTTGCATTCGGGAATGATATTACCCGGAATTGTAAACAACATTACTGCCTTTGGATGTTTTGTAGATATAGGGGTAAAAGAAAGTGGCTTAGTTCATATTTCACAACTGAAAGCTGGTTTTGTTTCCGATGTGAATGAAGTGGTGAAATTACACCAACACGTTCAAGTTAAAGTCGTTGCCGTAGATGAAGAGAGAAAACGAATTCAGTTGACGATGATTTTGTAAAAAAAATCCCAAATTCCATTTTCATCCTGAGCTTGTCGAAGGAAATGGAATTTGGGATTTTAAATTTAAAGATAAACTTATTCTTTAGTATCTTCTTCTTTTTTTGCAGGAGTAGAATCGTCTTTACTTGCGTTTTTAAATTCTTTAATTCCTGTTCCCAATCCTTTCATTAATTCTGGAATTTTTTTTCCACCAAAAAGTAGCACTATCACGGCTAATACTAATAATATTTGCATCGGTCCAAATTCACCTAAAAATATGGTTAAAAAGTTCATAATGTTCTTTGTTAAAAGTTATGTGACGCAAATGTAGAAAATAATTGTTTAGCTCCACAAGTATTTAGCATTAAAGATAGGTAAAAACACAAGTTTGGTACCGAACTAATTTCTATATTTGTACTATATTCTAATAAGATGTCTGAAAAACGCTTGAAAAAACAGTTATTAAAAAAACAGCTATTTGCTAAAAATAGACTAGTAGTTTTAAACGAAGACACATTTGAAGAACTATTTTCGTTAAAACTTACTTTAATGAATGTTTTTATTGTGGTTTCAATAGGCGCCATTTTAATTATTTTCATCACTACCTTTATTATTGCTTTTACGCCTTTACGCGAATACATTCCTGGGTATACCTCCACCAAACTCAAAAAAGACGCTACCGAGTTGGCGCTAAAATCGGATTCGCTGGAATTTGCAATTAAGAAAAACGAAATCTATTTGCAGTCCATTCAAAAAGTATTGAACGGAAATCTACAATATGCCAAAGTCAATAAAGATTCTATTCTAGCCATTTCGGTGGATACCTTACCCGACTTGCAATTAACTGCAACCGAATCGGAATTAAACCTAAGAAAAGAAGTT
>JBILNU010000012.1:0-26020 GCA_044374815.1 Flavobacterium sp. | reverse complement strand
AACTTTGGCCATGATATCTCCAGCTTCACCAAAATCTTCAGTAGGGAAGGGGCCGCTTCCCACACGAGTGGTATAGGCTTTAAAAATTCCAAATACTTCTTTGATTTTGTTTGGAGCTATTCCTAATCCTGTACACGCACCAGCTGCAGTAGTATTTGATGAAGTTACAAACGGATAAGTTCCGAAATCAACATCTAACAACGAACCTTGAGCTCCTTCACATAGAATTGATTTACCTGCTTTTTGAGCTTGTGCTAAATATTCTTCGCTATCAATAAAAGTCAATTTTTTTAAATCTTCTATCGCTTCAAAAAATTCTGTTTCTAGTTCGGCTAAGTTATATTGAAGTTCTACATTGTAAAAAGCAATCATTGCTTCATGCTTATCCGCTAGTGAACGGTAACGCTCTTTGAAATCAGCCAATTCAATATCTCCTACACGAATTCCGTTTCTACCGGTTTTGTCCATATAGGTAGGACCGATTCCTTTTAAGGTTGAACCAATTTTGGCTTTACCTTTAGAAGCTTCAGATGCAGCATCTAATAATCGGTGTGTTGGAAGAATTAAATGTGCTTTTCTAGAGATAATTAATTTTGATTTGATATCTAAATTAAATTTAGCTAAGCCATCAATTTCACTTTTAAAAACTACAGGATCAATAACCACTCCATTACCAATAACGTTTATGTTGTTGTCGTGAAAAATTCCAGAAGGGATTGTTCTTAAAACGTGTTTAATTCCGTCAAATTCCAAGGTATGTCCTGCGTTAGGTCCGCCTTGAAAACGTGCAATTATATCATATTTTGAGGTAAGAACGTCAACTATTTTTCCCTTTCCTTCATCTCCCCATTGTAATCCGAGTAGTAAATCTACTGTCATTGTGTTGTGTGTTTAATTTTATATTAATTGAATGCTTATTGTTTTTTATTAGCGTAAAAATAAAGTGAATGGTTGGTTATTTCAATACCAAAAATCTCTTCGATGGTTTGCTTGATAGTTTGTATTCTAGGATCACAAAATTCAATCACTTCCCCGGTGTCAGTCATGATAATATGATCGTGTTGTTTGTCAAAATACGACTTTTCGTAATGGGCTTGATTTTGACCAAATTGGTGTTTGCGAACCAATCCACAATCTAATAATAATTCGATAGTATTGTATAGGGTTGCTCTACTAACACGGTAGTTTTTGTTTTTCATTTTGATATATAAATTTTCAATATCAAAATGCTCCTGATTTTCATAAATTTCTTGGAGTATAGCATAGCGTTCAGGCGTTTTTCGATGGCCTTTCAACTCAAGGTAAGTTGTAAATACATTTTTTACAATTTCCTGATTATTACTATTGTCAGTGGCAATTTGTGTCATAGTAGCGCAAAGATAATTTTTAGTTTAGAAGAATTAAAATTTAAGAGTTTAAAGTTATAAACTACTTGTTAATAAACGATTTTAGTTTTTATAAACCCGTGTTACTTTTTCAATTCCATCTATTTTTTTGATATTATCAATGAGTTTTTTGAGAATGGTATTGTTTTTTACAATTACCGCAACTTGACCATTAAAAATTCCCGCTTCACCACTAAGTGAAATACTTTGAATGTTTACGTTCATTTGGTTGGATATCACTTTAGTTAACTCATTAGTTAAACCAAGGGTATCCATTCCGGTAATTTTTAACACCGCTTTAAACTCTTGTTGAGAAGAATCAATCCATTTGGCTTGCATGATGCGGTATGCATAGTTGGATTGCATCGATATTGCATTCGGGCAATCTTTTTTATGTACTTTAATACCTTCATTTATGGTTACAAATCCAAATACTGCATCTCCAGGTATCGGGTTGCAACAATTGGAAAGTTTGTATTCCAATCGGTCTTGCTCTTTTCCAAATACGAGTAAATCATAGTTGCTACTTAATTCGGGCTTGAAGATTTCCTCAACATTGGTATTTGGCGAACGCTTAATTTTATTTTTGAAAAAGTTAATTAAGGTGTTGCTTTTTTGGGAAGCGTAATCTTTTAATTGTTGGTTTTCTATTGCGCCTATTCCTACGCGATAAAATAAATCCAAACTTGTTTTTAATTTGAAAAAATTCACTAATTCATTTACAATCGACTCATTTAAGGAGATTTTTAAATGTTTTAATTTGCGTGTAAGTAATTCTTTTCCTTCTTCAGCAATTTTCTTAGTGTCTTCATTAAGTACGTTTCGAATTTTGTTTTTCGCTCTTGAAGTGGTTACATATTCGAGCCAGTTGATGGTTGGTTTTTGATTAGGAGAAGTGATGACCTCAATTTGATCTCCACTTTTCAATTCGTGGTTGAGTTGAACTAATTTTCCGTTTACTCTTGTTCCTCTAGTTTTAATTCCGATTTCGGAGTGGATACTAAATGCAAAATCTAGTGAGGTTGCCCCTTTTGGAAGGGATTTTATTTCTCCTTTCGGAGTAAAAACAAATATCTCTTTGGCATAGAGGTTCATTTTGAAATCTTCAACAAAATCAACCGCATTGGTTTCTGAATTTTCTAAAGCTTCCTTGAGTAAATTCAACCAAATATCCAATCCGTTTTCTTCGTTTCCACCTTGCTTGTATTTGTAATGCGCTGCATATCCTTTTTCTGCAATCTCATCCATTCGTTCACTTCGAATTTGTACTTCAACCCATCTTCCTTTAGGCCCCATTACCGTGGCGTGAAGCGCTTCATACCCCGTTGTTTTAGGTGAAGAAATCCAGTCACGCAATCTGCTTGGACTCGGTCTATAATGGTCGGTTACAATTGAATAAATCTTCCAAGCTAAGAATTTTTCATCGTGTGGATTGGATTTATAAATGATTCGTAAAGCAAATTTGTCATATACTTCATCAAAGGTTACATTTTGCGCAAGCATTTTTCTGCGAATTGAATAGATCGACTTCGGTCTGCCTTTGATGATGTAATCAACCCCTTCTTCGTTTAATGTTTTTTTAAGCACATTGGAAACCAATTTAATGTACTCATCTTGCTCTTCTTTGGTTTCCTTTATTTTGCTCACAATGTCATTAAACATTGTAGGTTCGGTATATTTTAAACCCAGGTCTTCCAATTGGGTTTTAATATTATATAATCCCAATCGGTGAGCAAGGGGAGCATAAATGTATAAAGTTTCCGATGCGATTTTTACCTGTTTGTATTCGGGCATTGAATCCATAGTTTGCATGTTGTGCAAACGATCGGCTATTTTAATTAAGATTACGCGAACATCATCATTTAGCGTTAAGAGCATTTTACGGAAATTTTCCGCCTGCATCGAAATGTTCATGTCTTTTTTGACCTGAGAAATTTTTGTTAATCCTTCAACCAACTGGGAAATTTTAGGATTAAACATTTTTTCAATATCCTCAAGGGTTATAGGAGTATCTTCAACTACATCATGAAGCAAAGCTGCTGCAATTGCAGTTGGACCTAAACCAATTTCGGAAGCAACAATTTTAGCCACCCCAATTGGATGAAAAACATAGGCTTCCCCAGATTTTCTTCTTTGGTCTTTGTGGGCATCTACAGCAACATTAAAAGCCTTGCGTATTAACTTTTTGTCATCAGGTGTAAGTGTTTGATAACTAATGCGTAATAGTTGCTTGTATTCTCTTGTTAATGCTTTGTTTTCTTCTTCTAAATTTATCTCGGTCATGGCTGATTCTTGAATTAGATAAAATTAGAAATAATTCTTTAATCCCAACTAAAAAAAATGAATTTTCTATAATAATTAGGCGTCATTTTTCATTAAATAAAAAATCCGCTTTGCTTTCACAAAACGGATTCTATTAATTTGGTATTTCTACTTTTTATAAGTGAATCACTTCACCATAAGCATCGGCTACAGCTTCCATTACAGCCTCACTCATAGTAGGGTGTGGGTGAATTGCTTTTAAGATTTCATGCCCCGTAGTTTCTAGTTTTCTTGCAACCACTGCTTCAGCAATCATATCGGTAACACCAGCACCAATCATGTGGCAACCTAACCATTCACCGTATTTAGCGTCAAAAATTACTTTTACAAAACCATCAGAAGCTCCCGCCGCCTTTGCTTTTCCTGAAGCAGAGAATGGGAATTTTCCAATTTTTAATTCGTATCCTTTTTCTTTTGCTTGTTTTTCGGTTAAACCAACCGAAGCAATCTCTGGAGTAGCATATGTACAACCTGGAATGTTTCCGTAATCAATTGGATCCACATGCATTCCGGCAATTTTTTCTACACAGTTGATTCCTTCAGCCGAAGCAACGTGTGCTAAAGCTTGCCCCGGAGTTACATCTCCAATGGCATAATATCCAGGAACATTAGTTTGATTGTATGCGTTAACTAATATTTTGTCTTTGTCGGTTGCAATTCCAACTTCTTCTAAACCAATGTTTTCAATGTTGGTTTTGATTCCAACAGCGGATAACAATACATCTGCTTCTATAACTTCTTCGCCTTTGGTAGTTTTCACAAATGCTTTAACTCCTTTTCCTGATGTATCAATTCGCTCAACAGAAGCATTAGTCATAATGTTAATTCCTGCTTTTTTCATTGAACGCTCCATTTGTTTTGAGATATCCTCGTCCTCAACAGGAACAATATTTGGCATAAATTCAACGATAGTAACCTCAGTCCCCATCGAATTATAGAAATGCGCAAATTCAACTCCGATTGCTCCCGAACCAACAACAATTAGTTTTTTAGGTTGAGAAGGTAAGGTCATGGCCTGACGGTATCCAATTACTTTTACCCCATCCTGCGGAAGATTTGGTAATTCTCTTGAACGAGCACCGGTTGCGATGATAATATGATCTGCGCTGTATTCAGTTACTTTACCGTCTGCAGCAGTTACATCCACTTTTTTTCCGGCTTTGATTTTACCAAAACCATCAATAACATCGATTTTATTTTTCTTCATTAAGAATTGAACTCCTTTGCTCATTCCATCAGCCACATCTCTTGAACGTTTTACAACGGCAGAAAAGTCTTTATCAAATTCTTTAATGGTTAATCCATAATCTGAAGCATGTTTTAGGTAATCAAAAACTTGAGCCGATTTTAAAAGCGCTTTGGTTGGAATACATCCCCAATTAAGGCAAATTCCTCCTAAGCTTTCTTTTTCAATAACGGCAACTTTATAACCCAATTGTGAAGCACGGATAGCAGTTACATATCCTCCAGGTCCACTTCCTAAAACAATAATATCGTATTTCATGTTAAAATTTTTATTTATTTATGGAATAATATGCAGTCGCTTTCGCTCCTGTCATTTTGTATATTCAGTATGTGAATTTGAATGCAAATTTAGAAAAAAAAGTTAATAAATTAAGCTATTACAAACGACTTAAGTTAATAAAAAATTACGTTCTAAACCGAAACAGAAAATTGGGAATCATATAGTTTTTTATAATAACCATTTTCTTTGTTAATCAATTGATTATGAGAACCCGACTCTACAATTTCTCCTTTATCCATTACGATTATGGTTTCTGCTTTTAATATCGTTGCCAATCGGTGGGCAATAACAATTGAAGTACGGCCTTGCGTTATGGTTTCAGTAGCTTTTTGAATTAATTCTTCCGAATAGGTGTCAATTGAAGAAGTCGCCTCATCCAGAATTAAGATACTTGGATTGCTTACATAAGCTCTAAGGAAAGCAATCAATTGGCGTTGCCCAGATGAAAGCATCACCCCGCGTTCTTTTACATTATAATCATAGCCTTCCGGCAAACTCATGATAAATTCGTGAACGCCAATTTTTTTTGCGGCAGCAATAACATTGTCTTTAGTTATCGCCGGATTATTTAAAGTAATGTTGTTAAATATGGTATCGGCAAATAAAAATACATCTTGTAATACCACCCCAATTTGACTTCGCAAACTCTCAAGAGTAAAGGAATTGATATTTTTAGAATCGATGTAAATTTCTCCCGAATTAATTTCGTAGAAGCGATTTAACAAATTGATAATCGTAGATTTTCCAGCGCCTGTTGCTCCAACAATTGCAATGGTTTGCCCTTCTTTCACTTCAAATGAAATGCCTTTTAGCACTTCTTCGTCTTTTATATAACCAAAACGAACTTGATCAAAGACAATATTTCCTTTAAAATGTTTGGCAATTTCGGTTCCGTTTTTTTGAGTTTCTTCATTCGTATCTAAAATATCAAAAACACGATTTGCAGAAATCATTCCCATTTGCATTTCGTTGAATTTATCCGCAATTTGGCGAAGCGGATTAAATAACATCCCAATAAACATGGTGTATGCGGTCATTTGTCCAAGGGTTGTAAACGGATTTCCATTTAGTATCTGAAACCCACCATAAAGCACAATAACACCCAATGTTATAGAGGAAATAATATCTGCAATTGGAAAGAAAATGGAGTTGTATAGAATCGTTTTAATCCAAGCCACATTGTGCTTCTGATTTATTTCTTTAAACTTTTCGTATTCTATTTTTTCTCTGTTGAACAACTGAACAATTTTCATTCCGGTAACGCGCTCTTGTACGAAGGTATTTAAATTAGCTACTTGTGTTCTTACTTCTTCAAATGCTGCTTGCATTTTTCTCTGAAAAATTCGAGTTATGTAAACCAAAATCGGCATGGCTAAAATGACAATAACGGTGAGGTGCCAATTCATATAAAACATAACCACTAGGCACACCAACATCTTCATCAAATCACTCATAATCATGAATAACCCTTGACTAAAGATACGTGCTATTTGTTCAATATCAGACACCGATCTTGTAACTAATTGCCCAACAGGGGCTGTATCAAAATATTTCATTCTAAAGGTTAGTAAGTGCTGAAATAGTTTGGTTCGAATATCTTTTACAATATCTTGTCCGAGCCAGTTGGCCCAATAAACAAAATAATATTGCGATAATCCTTCAAGTAATAACGCAATTCCCATGATCACTGCATAAAGCAATAACCCCGATTTATTTCCGGGTTTAATAAAGGTGTCAACGGTTATTTGAAGAAATAACGGACGCAGTGCTGCAAATAACGAAAGCAATATTGCAAAGATAATTACACCTCGAAACCTAAATTGATAAGGCTTCGTGTATTTTAAAATGCGTTTGAATAATTTTATGTCGAATGCTTTTGCTTTCATTTAGGTAGGTTGTTTACCCATTATATATAAGGATATTCCACTTTCGTAAGGTACAATCCGTGAGCAGGAACCGAAAATCCGGCTTTGCTTCGGTCTTTACTTTCAATTATCTCATTAAATTCCTGCAAAGATACTTTTTCTAATCCTATATTCACCATCGTTCCCACAATTGCGCGCACCATATTTCGAAGAAAACGATCGGCAGAAATAGTAAATAGTATTTTGGTACCATTTTGCTGCCAATGGGCCTCCGAAATTTTGCAATTAAAAGTATTTACATCGGTGTGTACTTTTGAAAAACACTCAAAATCGGTATGATTGAGAAGCATTTTGCACGCTGCATTCATCAATTCAATATTTAAAGAATTATGGTAATACCAAGAATCTTCATTAATGAAAGCATCTTTTGTGGTATGAATGTGGTATTCATAGGTGCGTTTGGTAGCATCAAAACGTGCATGATTGTCATCGGCAACTTTGTGTATGGCTGAAATTGCAATATCTGAGGGTAAAAATGAATTGAGTTTATGAATGGCATGCGGAACATCAATCTCATGATCCAAATCAAAATGAGCAAACATTTGTTTGGCATGAACTCCGGTGTCGGTTCTGCCAGCTCCAACCAAATCAATTTCGGTTTTAAAAATCGTTGTTAAGGCTTTGTTTAAAGTTTCTTGTACCGAAGTTGCATTAGGCTGGTATTGCCAGCCGTGGTAATTGGGTCCTTTGTATGCAAATTCTATGAAGTATCTCATTTTGAGTTATCCTGTTCAAAGTTGCAAAGGTACAAAGGTTTTTAAATTGGATGTTTAAACTTATCATAATTTCATTTACTATATTTACAATCTTAAATTTAGTAGTACAAAAAAAACTCAGAGCCTGAGTATCTCAAAACTTAGCACCTTAAATTTGAAAAAAATCCTCTTACTTTCCGATACCCACAGTCATATTGACGATACTATATTGAAGTATGTGCAGCAGGCCGATGAAGTATGGCATGCTGGTGATATTGGGAGTTTGGTTGTCACCGATACAATAAAAAATAGTAAACCCCTTCGAGCGGTTTACGGAAACATCGATGACGATAAAGCACGAATGGAATTTCCGTTGCACAATCGTTTTTGGTGTGAAGGAGTAGCGGTGTGGATAACTCATATTGGCGGTTATCCCGGAAAATACAACCAAGCCGTTCGTGAGGAACTCCGCAATAATCCACCTCAATTGTTCATTTGTGGACATTCACATATATTAAAAGTGCAATTTGATAAGTCACATAATTTACTGCACATGAATCCAGGCGCTGCTGGAGTTTCTGGTTTTCATCAAATACGAACCATGCTTCGATTTGAAATTGATGGCGATAAAATTCAAAATTTAGAAGTCATCGAAATAGGAAAGAAGTAAATATGAACAAAAAAATCCCAAACTTTCGTAAGGGATTTTCTTCGCACTAATAAACTAAGTTTATAGGTTTATCTCAATCGGTCCACAGATTTTACGAGATCTTCATCCTTCTGAATAGCTTTGTTGGCCAAAACTAAAAAAACGATAGATAAGATAGGTAGAAACATCCCAATACCCTTCTCTGAAACTGTAGGAGTTCCTCCGGATAAATTTAGGGAACGATAAACAAACAATCCTAATAAAATTAAATTTAATATCATGTTCAATCTGTTGTACACAAATTGTTGTTGTCTTTTTTTAAAGGTAATGATGCTAATCAAGGCTAGGGTAGTACTCAATCCAAAAAGTATTTGGTAACCCATGGCTTGCATAAAGAAGAAATCCTTGCCTTCATTGGTTTTCCATAATGGAAAAACAAAAGGAAGCACTCCAGCTAAAATAAATACAACCGCTAAATAAATGGTTTGAATTCGTTGTAACATAATTACTAAATTGTGTAGCAAAAATATATTTTCTTTTTCTAAAAAACTATTGCTCGAAAGAAATTTATTCGTATTATTGCACTACAAATCCGTAAGTACTTCAAAAACACGGATGTTTACATCAAAAAAAATTACCGCACATCATTGTATTGTCACTTATTTCCCAAAAAAATATATTTAATAAACATTTATGTTTGATAGTTCTGCATTAAAAGGAATGAAGTTATCCGAACTTCAAGAAATTGCCAAATTGGCAAAAACCATAAAATTTAACGGAGTTAAAAAAGAAGTTTTAATTGAGCAAATTCTTGCACATCAAGAAGCAACTTCAAAACAAGCAGACGCAAGCAGCTCGGCTCCTGTAAAAGAAGAAAAGGTAAAAAGAGCCCGAATTTCGCCAGCAGGTGCTGTTAAACCCGAAACCAATTCTGCCGATTTATTTACAGAAGCACCAATTAAAAACGAGCGTTTCCAAAAGAAACCAAAATTTGTAAAACAAAATCAACCAGAGGCTACTGAACCAAATTCTGAAGCGGAAGCAACAGAAGAGCCTGTTACTGCAGAAGGTGAAACGAATGCGGAGGCTCCTGCAAAGCCTTTCAATCCGAATCAAAAGCATAAAAATCCAAATCAGAATCCGAACCAAAACCCGAATCAAAATCCTAATTTTAAAGCTAAAAAAAGCCCAAATTTTAGAGATTCCGATTATGAGTTTGACGGAATTATAGAAAGTGAAGGCGTTCTTGAAATGATGCCCGATGGCTACGGATTTTTACGATCTTCCGATTACAACTATTTGGCTTCGCCTGATGATATTTATTTGTCTACTTCTCAAATTCGTTTGTTCGGATTAAAAACCGGAGATACTGTAAAAGGAGTAGTGCGCCCACCAAAAGAAGGAGAGAAGTTCTTTCCTTTGGTAAAAGTTTTAAAAATTAACGGACACGATCCGCAAGTAGTTCGTGATCGCGTTTCGTTTGAGCATTTAACTCCGATTTTCCCAAAAGAAAAATTCAATATTGCCGATAAGCAAGCGAGTGTTTCTACCCGCGTAATCGATTTGTTCTCACCAATTGGTAAAGGACAACGTGGAATGATTGTGGCGCAACCTAAAACCGGTAAAACCATGTTGCTTAAGGATATTGCCAATGCTATTGCTGCCAATCATCCCGAAGTATATTTAATTGTATTGCTTATTGACGAGCGTCCAGAGGAGGTAACCGATATGCAACGCAGCGTGCGTGGAGAGGTAATTGCATCTACCTTTGACAGAGAGCCTCAAGAGCACGTTAAAATTGCAAATATTGTTTTAGAAAAATCAAAACGTTTGGTAGAATGTGGTCACGATGTAGTGATTCTGTTGGATTCGATTACCCGTTTGGCCAGAGCTTACAATACCGTGCAACCAGCATCTGGTAAGGTGTTGAGTGGGGGAGTAGATGCCAATGCATTGCAAAAACCAAAACGTTTCTTTGGAGCGGCTCGTAATGTAGAAAACGGAGGTTCACTAAGTATTATCGCAACGGCATTAACCGAAACCGGATCTAAAATGGACGAGGTAATCTTTGAAGAATTTAAAGGAACCGGAAACATGGAACTGCAATTGGATCGTAAGATTGCCAACCGTAGAATCTTCCCAGCCATCGACTTGACTTCTTCAAGTACCCGTAGAGACGACTTGTTATTAGATGAAAAAACACTGCAACGCATGTGGATTTTAAGAAAATTCCTAGCCGATATGAACCCAGTGGAAGCAATGGATACCATTAACGATAAAATCAAAAAGACTAGAAATAACGATGAATTTTTGATTTCTATGAATGATTAATAGTTGATATATAACGATTTATATCAAAAACCGCTTCAATTTTTTGAAGCGGTTTTTGTTTTTTTAAAGTTTAAAATACTAATTATTATTGTGATAAATTAATATTAACATATTTTTTCAATGTTTTTTATAAAAAATAATTACATTTAGTAAAGTTAGTCCCTACTACCATTATACTCAGAACTATTTTATATTGAAAAATAACAAAAAGTAGTGAAAAGTTTGCGAAATTTAAGATTGAATTAAATTATCGCTTGAAGATACAATAGATTTCATTCAAGTAAAGAGATCACTATTAAATTACAGCAAGCTAATAGGGTAGAAAATGTATAATTGCCGAAATTAAATGACTACCATAAGTGTGTTTACACATCTGAGATTTTGGCGTAAATTTATTAAAATGAAAAGAAAAATTTTAATGTTGGGATTAGGAATTTCAGCTTTTGGATTGATGTCTTTTATTCAAGGGGATTCAATGCAAGATTTGACTTCAAGTAAATTTTGGGGGACAGTCACAGTAGAACATGACTCTTATGACCCTGTAACTGGCTGCACTACGCATTATGTAGATTATCATTATTATGCTTTATGGGTTAATTATGATAATTTAAATAATGTACCGGTAGGGGTTGATTGCCCTTAAATTTATTATTTTGTCTAAGTGATTAAATAATTCTAAATTTATTTAATCACTTAGTTTTTTTAAAAATTTATTATGAAAAAATTAATAATTACACTTTGTTTTATATGTTTTAGTTCTTTTGCTTTTTCACAGAATAAGAATATTGTTGTTGTAGATTCTTTAAATAAAATCCCTATTCAATTTGTCAAAATAATAAATATTGAAACTAATGAGGTTTATGTTTCTAAAATTAATGGGAAATTCAGTATTGATAATAAAATTTCTAATAATAATTATTACACAGATTGTAACGGCTATGAAAATAAAAAATTTGAAATAAAAAATTTGTCTGACACACTTTTTTTAAAGAAAAGCGAAATAAGATTAAGGGATGTTAAATATACAAATAATAAAAACGAATCTATTGAATTAGGAAATCATAGAGATAAAGCTAAAACCTCAAAAATTAATTTTGAATATAAAAAAAACAATATTTACGCTGTATTTATTAAAAATACAGAAAACACAATTGATTATATAAAAAAAATAATTTTTAAGTTAAAAAAATCTAATTCAAATATTGTTTACATTAGGCCTTATGTATTTTCAGTTGATAAATTTAATAATCCATTTCAAGAAATTACTAATAATAATATTGTATTTGAGGTAAAAAATAATACTAACATTGTTGAAATTGATGTTTCTGATTTTAACATCGAATTTTCAGAAAATGGAATTTTTTTAGGATTTGAACTAATTAATGATTCAAAATCAATTAAAATTGGAATTGGAAAATCAAAAGAAAGAAATTCCTTTATACTTTTTAAGAAAAATAATAAAACAATTGCAGTGCCATTAAAAATTGGTGGAGATGAAATATTTAATTGGCAATTTGGGATTAAAATCTAAACTAGATAGCACTGATTTTCAATCCATGTCCTATTAAAATAAAAAAAGGAGCTGAAATTCAGCTCCTTTTTTATATTAATAAGTTGGTATTTATTCTTTACTAGCTAAATAACGTTCGGCGTCCAAGGCAGCCATACAACCCGTTCCGGCAGCAGTAATCGCTTGGCGGTACACATGGTCAGCAGCATCACCACCAACAAATACTCCAGGAACATTCGTTTTAGAAGTGCCGGGAACATTAACAATATAACCGGTTTCGTCTAGTGTTAAAAAGTCTTTGAAGATATCGGTGTTTGGTTTGTGTCCAATAGCTACGAAAAATCCAGTAGCAGGAATTTCATGGGTTGCTCCAGAAACTCTGTTTTTCACACGAACTGCTGTTACTACTTGTCCGTCTCCCAATACTTCGTCGGTTTCAGTATTTAATAAAATCTCTATGTTTTCGGTTTTTCGTACACGCTCTGCCATGATTTTAGAAGCTCTAAATTGCTCGCTACGCACCAACATGGTTACTTTTTTACAAAGTTTAGATAGGTAATGTGCTTCTTCACAAGCTGAATCTCCAGCACCTACAATTACCACCTCTTGGTTGCGGTAGAAAAAGCCATCACATACTGCACAGGCAGAAACACCACCACCCATATTTAGGTAATGTTGCTCGGAGTCTAAACCTAAATATTTAGCAGACGCTCCAGTAGAAATAATAATGGTATCGCAATGAATTTCTTTTTCGTCGTTAATCCATACTTTATGTACCGGCCCCGAAAAATCTACTTTGGTTACCCAACCATCTCTAACATCGGTTCCAAAGCGTTCGGCTTGCTCCTGCAGGTTCATCATCATTTGTGGTCCTGTAATTCCCTCAGGATTTCCAGGGAAATTCTCTACTTCATTCGTAGTGGTTAATTGTCCTCCAGGTTGCGTACCTTGGTACAAAACCGGATACATGTTTGCTCTTGAAGCATATATTGCAGCAGTGTATCCTGCTGGCCCTGAGCCAATAATTAGGCATTTTGTTTTTTCAATAGTAGTAGACATAAATTATTTTATTAAAGAAAGGCAAAGGTAAGTTTTTCTTAAAATATATCCTCAAAAATGCGATTAGAAATATCGATGCTAAAATTAATTTAATTAATACTTGAAAACATTTTGAGAACCGATTTATTGTTTTTATATTTGCCCCCTCTTACGGGGTGTAGCGTAGCCCGGTTATCGCGCCTGCTTTGGGAGCAGGAGGCCGCAGGTTCGAATCCTGCCACCCCGACAAAAGTCTTTTCATTTTTATGGAAGGACTTTTTTTATTTGAATTAAGTACAAAAAAAACCGAGTAAAAACTCGGTCTCTTAATTTATTTTGTTGGCTTTTTATATAGGACGGCGTTATCTACAAATCGTTTCATGTCAATTTTTTGATCCCCATACAACTTGATTTCCGATTTGCCTGAAGCATCAATAGAAAGTGTGCCTTGCACTAACAAGCTCGCTGAAGAATAGGCTTCGCAAGTAAGCTCTGCACTTTTTGCAGTTAAATCTTTAGCTTCCAAATTGGCATTGTTATCTAAACGAACTTTCAACTGAGTAACATCTCCAGATACCAACGCATCGCTTTTTTGGTATAAATCCAAAGTTAAGTTGGATGCAGTAACCAAAGCTTTTAAAGAAGCATTTTTACTTAAGTTGATTACGGCATTTTCTCCTTTATTATTTAATTCCCCTTTTGATTTATCATCCATCATTAAATTGAAATTCTTAGAATTTGAATTTAAATATAATTTTGAGAAATCGTATGATTTAAAAGTAATCTCATCCAATTCGATACTCGCAATTGCACTTACAACTGCCTCATTTCGAGAAATAACTTGTTTAAAATCGTTAGTGTAGGTTACGCGAATACTTAATTTTTTATAACTTGAAATGTCTTTTAAGGTTGATAATCGCAAGGTAGAACCACTTAGAGAAGCATCAATAGCTTCATGTAAATTATCATCTGCCTCAATTTCTATTCCAAATTCATTTCCTTTTACTAAGAAAATTTCCAAATTATCAGCTACTTCTAATGTAGTGAAACTTTCAATTTTTTTAATTTTGGTGGTAACAATTTTAGACCCTTTAATTTTTTCTTTCTTTTGAGAATAGGCAAAGGAAGTTGCAAAAACGAGCACTATAAGTAAGATAATTTTTTTCATGTTTGATTTTGTTTATGCTACAAATTTATAATTTTTTTATTGCTGACAGAACAATTTTATACTTTAAGTTTGATACTCCATTCAAATTCCATTTCTGCAACTGTAACCCCTTGCTTGTTAGTGCCAATTGATTTTAGCCATACGGTTTGTCCTTCGCCGGTAGCGATTGTTTTTTGGATAGCCTCTGAGATATTTTCTATATTATTACAAGTGAAAAGAATGGTTCCATTTGCTTTTTTGTAAAAGGATGCCTTTGAGTTCAGTACCAACATCGATATGTTTTTTTTACTAAGTTGTATTTCATTTAGCACTAAAGCACCAGTTGTTAATTCGGCTCCCATAGCAAGAACTGCAAAGTAAATAGAGTGGAATGGATTTTTATTTATCCAATTTTCTCTCACAGTTGCCGAACATAAATTTGAATTTATCTCATTTAGCCGAACTCCGCACCAAAATGCTGAAGGCAGTTTAAAGAAAAGAAAAGCATTGAGCTTAATTAACGTCCAATTCATAATTTTTTATTGTAAATATAACTATTTTTCATAATGCAGTATTTGTTAATTTTTTGTTAAATCTAAGTACTTTGTATTGCATAATACTTTTTAAAGGTTGTATCTTTGCATAAGAAATTAATAGTCTAAATAGAGTAGGATTTAATCCAAGCAAATTGAATACGAATTAGATTAAATAAAAAAAGAAATTATGAATATTGAAAACACAAAAGCTCAAATGCGTAAGGGTGTTTTAGAATTTTGTATCTTATCGGTGTTAAAAGAAAAAGAAGCCTACACCTCAGAAATACTAGATACACTAAAAAACGCCAAATTGCTTGTGGTAGAGGGCACGGTTTATCCGTTATTGACCCGGTTAAAAAATGATGAATTGCTAAATTATCGTTGGGAAGAATCCACCTCAGGACCACCCAGAAAGTATTATGAATTAACTGAACTGGGAAAAACATTTTTAAACGAATTGAATGGCACTTGGAGTGAATTATCGGATGCTGTTTCAATAATAACAAATAAAAAATAAGAAATCATGAACAAAACAGTAAATATTAATATAGGAGGTTTATTTTTTCATATCGATGAAGATGCGTACCAAAAGCTTTCAAAATATTTTGAAGCAATAAAAAGATCGCTTTCTAATTCATCTGGAAAAGAAGAAGTAATGAAAGACATTGAAATGCGTGTTGCAGAAATCTTCACCGAAAGACAAATTAGTGATAAGCATGTAATCAATAATTTCGATGTAGATGCAGTTATTGCTGTAATGGGTCAGCCAGAAGATTATAGAATTGATGACGATGCTTCCGAGTCAGCGCCTTCCTATAATTATATTCACAACGGGAGAAAAAAATTATACCGCGATGAAGATAAAGGAATGATTGGGGGGGTGTGTACCGGATTGGGTCATTACTTTGGAATAGATTCTGTTTGGTTGCGATTATTCTTTTTATTATTGTTTTTTGGTTTTGGAACAGGGGTAATTGCCTACATTGTGTTATGGATTGCCATGCCAAAAGCGGCAACTACAGCAGAGAAGTTAGAAATGACCGGTAAACCAGTTAACATTTCTGAAATTGAAAAAAAGGTAAAGGAGGAATTTGATAAAGTTTCCGGTAAAATAAAAAATGTAGATTATGATGATCTAGGTAATCGAGTAAAGAATAGTGCCGAAACCTTTGGAAGTAAATTAGGAAATGTTTTTCAAACTATTTTTGAAGCTTTCTCCAAAGTAATTGGAGTAATTATAATTATTTTTTCATCGATGGCTTTATTTGGGATAATTATTGCTTCTGGAGTTGCAATTTTCTCAAGTTCGTTACCTCATAATACTTTGATTAATCATTTTAGAACTCCATTAGGATTAGAAACACCAATGTGGATTCAAGGGATCTTGTTTTTATTGACTTTTGGAATTCCGTTTTTCTTTTTATTTATTTTAGGATTAAAAATAGTTGTAACTAATTATAAATCAATTGGTAATATAGCAAAATACACACTTATTGCTGTTTGGAGTATTGCACTTTCTTTATTAATTACAATTGGAGTTAAAGAGTTTACTCAAATTTCGTCAGAAGGTAAAGAGGTGAAAAAAGAAATAATTGCGCTTTCGCCAAACGATACCTTACGAATTAGTTTTAAGAATAATGATTTTTATGATAAAGAAATCGATAATCGAGTTGATTTTAGATTAACTCAAGATGAAACTAACAGAGAAATTATCTATTCTAATAATGTTTCCATTAAAATATTACCAACTAAAGATACAGTTCCTTATTTGCAAATTGAAAAAATTGCCTTAGGTAAATCAATGGAAGAGGCTAGAAAGCGTGCCGAAAAAATTAAATACGGCTATAAAATTGAAGGAAATAAATTAGTATTAGATAATTATTTAATTAGCCAAGTGGCTTCAAAATTTAGAAACCAAAAAGTGGAATTGTTTTTATACCTTCCAGTAGGAACACAATTTCAAGCCGATACAAGTTTTCAAGTGTATGATGAATCGGAAGATGATTATTTTAACTTACATTTTTCATCTGATGACTATATTTATAAAGTTTCGGATAGTAAAGTGAAATGTACCAATTGCCCTCCAAATGAAAACGACGACGATGTTTCTATACTAACAGAAGAAGTAAAGGAAATAGATGGTGATTCTGTAAAAACAGTTACAGTTCAAGTCAATAATGGAAAGAAAATAATTAAAACTGTTACTAAAACCCAAACTTACTAATCATGATAAAAATTGTAATATTTTGCACGAAACTATTTATATCAGCTGTATTGGCGTTATTATTTTAGAAATTACTATTTATCAATAATAATTAAGAAAAATCCCAATGAAATTTGGGATTTTTTTATTTGGTTCAACAAAAGTTAAACCAATACCAATTCACTTCTGTTTTGTTTAAATCTTTGTAATTTTGAATAAAAATTAAAGATGAAAATATTAATTACAGGAGCTACTGGTTTAATTGGAAAAGAATTAACAAATTTACTTCTGAAAGAAAATCATAGTATTCATTATTTAACTACTTCTAGATTAAAAATTCAAAATCGAGATAATTACTTTGGTTTTTATTGGAATCCTAAAGAAGGTAAAATCGACGAGAATTGTTTGGATGGGGTGGATGCAATAATTCATTTAGCAGGCGCCTCAATATCAAATAGATGGACTGATTCGTACAAGCAAGAATTAATTGAGAGCCGACTTTTATCTACCAATTTGTTGTATCACTTAGTTAAGAAAAATCCCAATCAAGTCAAACATTTTATATCAGCCTCCGGTACGGCAATCTATCCAGATAGTGATTCTGCTGTGTATGACGAAAATTCTACAGAAATAGATCCTTCTTTTTTAGGAAATCTAGTAGTAAAGTGGGAGGAAAGTGCCGATCAATTTAAATTATTGAATATCAAAGTTACTAAAATGCGTACTGGTATAGTTTTTTCTGAAAAAGGAGGTGCGCTTCCTGAAATGATAAAACCAATAAAAATGTTTGTGGGGTCTGGTTTCGGAACTGGAAAACAAATGCAAACCTGGATTCACATCAATGATGTTGTGAGGCTATATTTTTTCACTTTACAAAACAAAATTGAAGGCGTTATAAATGCGGTGGCGCCAAATCCTATTTCTAATCAAGAATTAACAAGATGTATTGCAAAACAATTACATCGCCCTTTGTTTTTGCCAAATGTATCATTAATTGTAATGAAATTAATTTTAGGTGAAATGCATATTTTACTATTTAATAATAAAAATATTATTCCAAGAAGGGCATTAGAACTTGCTTTTCAATATGAATATCCTACAGCAGATTTGGCTTTAACTAATCTAATAAAATAAAAAAAAGTTCTAGTTATAGCTAGAACTTTTTTTCTTCAATGAATTAATGTTATTTTCTGCCTTTTGGCCAATTGTTAACCTTTTATAATTCAAATTTAGCAAGAACTTAAATACAATAATCTTAAAATTATATTAAAGTTTTTAATTCTGATTATTTTCCTACCAAATAAAATTAAGTGACAATTTGACATTTTTAGAGAATTGGCAGTACTTTTGCAATCCGTTATTGGAATAAAATAAACCATGAATCTTAAAGATCTATTTAAAAATAAAAATACCATGAGTACGGAAAAAACGGACAAAGAAATTCTTGAAAATGAAATGAATCTAAATGCAGAAGAAACGGCTTCAGTTTCTGATAATACTGGAGTTGAAGAGGAAGATTCACTTACAGCCGAACAAAAAATAGAATTGGAATTATCAAAAGAAAAAGATAAGTTTTTACGTCTTTTTGCAGAATTTGAAAATTATAAAAAAAGAACGTCCAAAGAAAGAATGGATTTATTCAAAACTGCCAATCAAGAAGTTTTACAAGCCATGTTGCCAATTCTTGATGATTTTGACAGAGCTTTGATTGAAATTGGAAAATCTGAAGACGATGCATTGTGGCAAGGGGTAAGTTTGATTCATGAAAAATTCAAATCAACGCTATTATCTAAAGGATTAGAAGAAGTTGAAGTTCGAACTGGCGATGTATTTAATGCCGATTATGCAGAGGCAATTACACAAATTCCTGCCGCATCAGAGGCATTAAAAGGTAAGATAGTTGATGTGCTTGAAAAAGGATATAAATTAGGAGATAAAATTATTCGCTTTCCAAAAGTTGTTATTGGGAATTAATTTTTGATAATTTAAAATTTAGTTCAAAACTATATTTATGAAAAAAGATTTTTACGAAATACTTGGTATCACAAAAAGTGCTTCGGCTGACGAAATAAAAAAAGCCTATCGAAAAAAGGCATTAGAATTCCACCCGGATAAAAATCCTGGGGACGCAAAAGCAGAAGAAAATTTTAAGGCTTGTGCCGAAGCATATGAGGTTTTAAGTGATCCAAGTAAAAAAGCGAAATACGATCAATACGGCCATCAAGCATTTGATGGAGGAGGTTTTGGTGGAGGAGGTCATCACATGAATATGGATGATATTTTTAGCCAGTTTGGAGATATTTTTGGTGGCGGGTTTGGTGGTGGTTTCGGAGGAAACTCAGGAGGTCAACGCCGAGTAAAAGGAAGTAACCTTCGAATTAAAGTAAAGCTTACTCTAGAAGAAATCGCTAATGGAGTGGAGAAGAAAGTAAAAGTAAAACGAAAAATACAAGCACCTGGAGTAAAATACAAAACCTGCTCTACTTGTAATGGGCAAGGGCAAGTGCTTCGAGTGACCAATACCATTTTAGGAAGAATGCAAACTTCTGCAACTTGTTCTTCTTGTGGTGGAGCTGGACAAACTATTGATAGCAAACCAAATAATGCCGATGCATATGGAATGATAATGGAAGACGAAACGGTTTCTATAAAGATTCCTGCTGGTGTTGTAGACGGAATGCAGCTTAAAGTTTCGGGTAAAGGTAATGATGCCCCTGGTAATGGAATTGCGGGCGATTTAATTGTTGCTATCGAAGAATTGGAACACGAATTCTTAAAGCGTGAAGGTGAAAACCTACATTATGATTTATACATTAGTTTCCCAGAAGCAGTATTAGGTGTTTCAAAAGAAATTGAAGCGGTAAACGGAAAAGTTCGTATCAAACTAGAAGAAGGAATTCAATCTGGAAAAATATTACGATTAAAAGGTAAAGGAATTCCGAGTTTAAATAGTTATGGTAATGGAGATTTATTAGTTCACATTAATGTTTGGACTCCTAAAACCTTGAATAAAGAACAACGTGTTTTCTTTGAAAATTCATTATCGGATGAGAATTTTGTTCCACATCCTGAAAAAGGGGATAAATCCTTTTTTGATAAAGTAAAAGATATGTTTTCTTAAATTTTTTGCAATTAAAATGAATTACAATTTAAGTACTAATTTTACTTGCATTTTTTTCCCATCCTAATGTTTACATAAGGGTGGGTTTTTTGTAACAAAATAGTTGAATTAACTACTAATTCTTTACATTTACAAAACCAAATTCATAACATATTTATTATGAGTACTATTCTTGAAGTTCAAAATGTGGTTAAGCAATATGGTGATTACACCGCACTAAATGAAGTTTCATTGTCTATTCCTAAAGGAAGCATTTACGGGCTTTTAGGTCCGAATGGGGCCGGGAAAACCTCATTAATTCGAATCATCAATCAAATTACGATGCCCGATAAAGGCGAGGTGTTTTTAGATGGTGAATTATTGAAGCCAGAAGATGTGCAATACATTGGCTACATGCCCGAAGAGCGCGGTTTGTATAAATCGATGAAAGTGGGTGAACAATGCTTGTATTTAGCTCAATTAAAAGGATTGTCTAAAGCAGTTGCCAAAAAACAACTTAAATACTGGTTTGAACGATTGGAAATTCAAGGATGGTGGGATAAGAAAATCCAAGAACTATCTAAGGGGATGGCACAGAAAATTCAATTTGTGGTAACGGTTTTACACCAACCTAAATTGTTGATATTAGACGAACCTTTTTCTGGATTTGATCCTGTAAATGCCAATTTAATTAAAGATGAAATTATTGAGCTAAATAAAAAAGGAACTTCGGTTATCTTTTCTACTCATAGAATGGAAAGCGTTGAGGAAATGTGTGATTACATTGCACTAATTCATAAATCAAACAAATTGATTGAAGGTAAATTAACCGATGTAAAAAAACAATACAGAACCAACAGTTACGAAGTGGGAATTTTGTGCGATGATAATGAAAAATTGCAAAACGAATTACAACAGAAATTTAAAATAACACCAACCAATTTCAAATCTTTAAATGAGGAATTAAAATTGGAAATTCAGTTGGAGGCAGCCTCGCAAAATGACCTATTGCAATTATTATTGAAAAAAGGTCAAGTAACCCATTTTGTGGAAAAAATTCCTAGTGTAAACGATATTTTTATTAAAACAGTAACTGATTAGAATGTTAGATAATAAGACTAATTAGACTTCTTTTTTTTATTAAAAGTCTAAAAAGTCAAAAAGGTCTAATAATCCAAGAAGTCTAACGAATCTAAGAAAACCAAGTAGTCTAAACATGAATAAACTAGCCTTAATTATAAAAAGAGAATTTATTGCTAAAGTTCGCAATAAATCATTTATTGTAATGACTTTTTTAAGTCCGTTACTTTTTGTTGGTATTGGCTTATTTGTTGGGTATTTAAGCAATTTGAAATCTGAAATGAAAACAATTGCTATTCATGATGAAACCGGACGATTTGTAAACGAATTCAAAAGTGACCAAGAGTATAAATACCTCAATTTATCTCAAGTAGATATAAAGACATTGAAGGATAGCGTGCTCAATGAAAGTTATGAAGGATTGATATATATTCCTAAAGTAACTCAAAACGATTCGTTGCAAAATAAGGTTCAGTTTATTTCTAATGATAGTCCGAGTGTGAATTACATCAGTGGTTTAGAGGAGGTAATTGCTAAAAAAATAACGGGAGAGAATTTCCAAAGAGAAGGATTAGATACCTTAAAAATAAATAAAGCAAAGGCAGAAGTTTCTATTCTGTTGAATAAAGCATCGGGGGAAACAGCTTTAAAAGGATTAAACGAAATAAAAATAGCCATTGGTGGTGCCTTTGGATATCTAATCATGATGTTCATCATCCTTTATGGTAATATGGTCATGCGAAGCGTGATTGAGGAAAAAACATCACGAATTATTGAAGTGATTATTTCTTCTGTGAAGCCATTCCAATTAATGATGGGTAAAATTATCGGAACCTCATTGGCGGGTATTCTCCAATTTTTAATTTGGGCTATCCTTGGTTTGTCGGCATTGTTTGTAATGTCATCTGTATTTGGAGCTCAAATTGGCGCCACTAACGGAGCTGAGGCAGAAGCAATTCATACTGCTCAAAAGCAAATGGGAGGGGAGTTGCAGCTGTATTTAAATGAAATTTGGAATTTACCAATCGGTACTATTTTAAGCTGTTTTATTATTTATTTCATAGGTGGTTACTTTTTATATAGTTCATTTTATGCTGCTATTGGAGCTGCAGTAGATAATGAAACCGACTCACAACAATTCTTAATGCCAATTATTATGCCTTTAATTCTTGGTGTGTATATTGGTTTCTTTACCGTAGTAAATGATCCGCACGGTACCGTGGCTACTGTATTTTCTATGGTTCCATTAACCTCTCCAATCGTAATGATGATGCGAATTCCATTTGGAGTTCCAGCATGGCAAATTGCACTTTCCATAACCATTTTGTTTGGTACATTTATAGGAGTGGTATGGTTTGCATCAAAGATTTACCGCGTTGGAATATTAATGTACGGTAAAAAACCTTCTTGGAAAGAGTTATATAAATGGCTTAAATATTAATAAAATTAAATTTTCATGTCCAAAATACTAATCATAGAAGACGAAGCTTCCATTAGAAGGGTTTTAACCAAAATACTTTCTGAGGAAAGCGATTCCTATTTGGTGGACGAAGCCGAAGATGGCGTTCAAGGTTTAGAAAAAATAAAGAACACCGACTATGATTTGGTTTTGTGTGATATCAAAATGCCAAAAATGGACGGGGTTGAATTGCTTGAAGCAGTAAAAAAAAATAAACCCGAAATTCCTATGGTGATGATTTCTGGGCATGGTGATATGGAAACAGCTATTCAAACGATGCGTTTGGGCGCCTTCGATTACATTTCTAAACCACCCGATTTAAATCGTTTACTGAATACAGTTCGTAATGCGTTAGATAAAAAACAACTCGTTGTTGAGAATAAAATTCTAAAGAAAAAAGTTAGTAAGAATTACGAGATTATTGGTAATTCCGAGCCAATTATTGCAATCAAGCAAATGATTGAAAAAGTGGCCCAAACGGATGCGCGTGTATTAATTACAGGTTCAAATGGCACCGGAAAAGAATTGGTAGCACACCAACTACATGAAAAGAGTGATCGGGCAGATTTCCCTTTAATTGAAGTGAATTGTGCTGCAATACCTTCAGAGTTGATTGAAAGTGAATTATTCGGTCATGTAAAAGGAGCCTTTACTTCGGCTGTGAAAGACAGAGCTGGAAAATTTGAGGCAGCCGATGGCGGAACGATTTTCTTAGATGAAATTGGTGATATGAGTTTGGCTGCACAAGCGAAAGTATTGAGAGCTTTGCAAGAAAATTTAGTTCAGCGTGTAGGTGCAGACAAAGATATTAAAGTTAATGTGCGTGTTATTGCGGCTACCAATAAAGATTTGCAAAAAGAAATTGAAGTAGGTCGTTTTAGAGAAGATTTATACCACCGTTTGGCGGTAATTTTAATTAAAGTGCCATCGTTAAATGATCGCCGAGATGACATACCTTTACTCTTGGAACATTTTGCTGCTAAAATTGCCGAAGAGCAAGGAAATGCAACTAAGTCGTTTTCTAAAGAAGCTGTAAAATTATTACAAGTTTATGATTGGACGGGTAATATTCGTGAGCTTCGTAATGTTGTTGAACGCCTAATTATTCTTGGCGGAAATGAAATTTCTGAGCAAGATGTAAAATTGTTCGCAAGTAAATAAAGAACCAACCGAAAATGCAATTAAAAAAAATAAATACTCAACTGCAACAGGCATTAATTGAGCACGGGCTAACCGAAGCCAATGAGATGCAGCAAGAAACCTTCTCAACCATAAAGAGTGGGGCAGATGCAGTAATTCAATCTCCAAAAGGATCAGGGAAAACAACAACTATAGTTTTAAATGTAATTCAGCGTTTAGAAAAATCAATTGGTGAATGCACACGTGCTTTAATTATTGTAGAGAATAAAGAAAAAGTGTTGGAGATGGAAGAACTCTTCTTAAAGATAGGTACATACACTGATTTAAGTATTTTAGGAGTTCATGATAAAGGAGATATTGATTATGATAAGAACATTATATCTCTTGGTTTAGATATATTAATTGGTACTCCAAATTGTATTAATACTTTATTTTCTTCAGCCGGTTTTAATATTAATACCATTCGAATGTTTGTTGTTGATGATTCCGATGTATTGTTTAGAAATCGAATGGATGCGATAATTTTGCGATTATCTGCTAGTATTGATAAAACCCAACGCATTTTCTTTTGCACTGAAATAACCGAAAGAGTAGAAGTATTAGCAGATAAAATTATGATTGAGCCTCTTTTCTTCGAAATGGAAGAGGAAGAATAATCCCACAAAAAATAATATAAATATGGGCCTAATTAAAATTTTTTCAGGAGAAGAAATTCTAGCAGTGAGTTTAAAAGAACGATTGGAAGAAGTAGAAATTGCAGTTGTAATTAGAAGTAATAATCAAGCAAATGTATTGCCAAGTATAGCAATACCTAAGGCGGTTGAATTGTTTATTCAAGAAGTTGATTTTGGCAAAGCTAGTCCAGTGATTGAAGAATTTAGATTGAGTATTTAAACTTAGTAAATTAAAAATAATTTTGTAGTTGTCTCAAATTTTGTAATTTTATAAAAAAATACCATGAAATATTTACTTCTTTTTACAGTTTTATTTTTTCAAATTTCTTGTGACACTGATACGGATAATAATGTAATTAATCAGAATCCTAATAAGGTTTTGTTGTTGAAAGTTGATTATGAAACCAATACTTTTGAAGGCGGCATCGAAACAGTATTTCCTAGTTCAACTGCAACTTTTACGGTAACCAATCAAGTAATCCCTCCCGCAGATTTTGGAAATATTAAATTGTTTTACAGTGAATTAAATACAAAAATATTTGATGGCGATATCATATGGATGGGAACTGGGCAAATTCATTTTCCAACTTCCTTTTTGCCAGCCAACCAATACAACTTTTTAAACACTTTAGTTCCAATATCAGACCCAGTTTTTGAAAATGTATATAATCCAGATAATACAAATTACAATTATCCAGAAATTTTTAATCCTATTCGGTATTTAGAAATTGTAAATCAATACAGAGCTAGTAATCCCAATGCAACTGTAAAATTATTCTTATACACTCCTGGTGTAGGTATAGGTGATCCAAGTCTATGGAAATGGATTTTTATTATTAAAAATTAGAAATGGTATAATATAAATATACTTCACATTCTAAACAATTAATCTATCTTTGCACCTTTAAAAATCGGATAATCTAATTATCTAAAAATCTTTCAGTTTAAAATGATTACAGTCAACGATATTTCCGTTCAATTTGGCGGAAGTACCTTATTTAGCGATGTTACTTTTGCTATCAATGAAAGCGACAAAATTGCCTTAATGGGTAAAAATGGCGCAGGTAAATCCACTCTTTTAAAAATTATTGCCGGTGTTTCTAAACCTTCAACAGGTTCAGTTTCTGTCCCTAAAGATGCGGTTGTCGCCTATTTGCCTCAGCATTTACTTACTACAGACGGTGCAACCGTTATGGAAGAAGCATCCAAGGCATTTGGAGAAATCTTCAAAATGAAAGCTGAAATTGATGAAATCAATGAGCAATTAACCATTCGAACAGATTATGAAAGCGATGCTTATA
>JBILNU010000011.1:0-26562 GCA_044374815.1 Flavobacterium sp. | reverse complement strand
CTTTTTTTGGAAAGCCTGTTCAATCGAACAGGCTTTCTTGTTTTTAAGGGTGAGGGTTGGCAGCGAAAATCCTATGCGAAGCAAAGAGTGTAGCGTACAGCCCGACCCGAAGGGGCACGCACAAATAAAATTAAGTATTCAGTTCTAGATCGTTGATGTAGTCTTGGTATTCATAAAAAAACACTTCAAACTGTGACATGGTTTCGTTGAAGAAATCAAAAATTTCTGACCAAGTGTTTTTGTTGTTTAAACTAACTCCGAGTTTTTCTACCCATATTTTACTTATGGCTTTGCCGGTATCAAGGTAATAGTTTCTTTCTAAAATAGCTTCGGGAAGATAATCTTCTAGAAGTATTGTTTGTAGAGATTCTATTTTTTCGAAGTATATTTTTCTTTTTTCTTCTTCTTTTGGTTCAATATCGAGGGAAACTTGTGCTTTTTTATTGTCAATGTAAAACTTGAAAGAAACATCTTTAATTTTTGTGTTATATAACAACCATTTTCTTGGATATACTTCAGCAAATTGTACCCAAAATTCTTTTTTTATAAATAAACTTTCTTCTTTGCTGAACATGGTTTGTAAATTTGGGTAGATTATAATTTATTGGTAAATTTATAAATAATTACAGTTAGGCAAATGACTTTTATAAATTTTTTTGATGCGACATCTGCAATAAGTGAAGTTGAATTACCTTCTATTACTTCACATATTAAAATGGCTCCTCTTGAACGTGTTAAGTCATTGCAAGAGCCTATTTATAGTAGTTTAACAGCCAAAAAAGCTGCTGTAATGATGTTGTTTTATCCGAAAGAAAGAGAAACCCATTTGGTTTTGATTAAAAGAAACTCGTATCTAGGTGTGCATTCTTCTCAAATTGCTTTTCCGGGTGGTAAAGTGGATCCTGAGGATGTTGATTATCGCCAAACAGCTCTAAGAGAAACTTTCGAAGAAATAGGAATATCAGAAGATAAAATTTCTGTAGTTAAAGATTTCACCCCCTTATATATTCCACCAAGTGATTTTTTGGTTTACCCTTTTATGGGAGTTTGTTCTACTGAAATTGAATTTGTTTTACAACAAGAAGAAGTTGCTGGAATTATTGAAGTACCGCTAAAAACATTGTTGGATGATGCTATCATTTCAAATAAAATATTGGATACTTCTTATGCAAAATCCCTTGAAGTGCCTGTATTTGAGATTGAGGGACATATTGTTTGGGGAGCAACCGCCATGATGTTAAGTGAATTAAAAGATGTATTGAAAGTGGTGCTATAAAGTTTTTCTTTTTGTATGTTTGCTATTTATTTTATTAATTATGGGATTGTTTAGGCGAAATCCTTTCGGACATATTTTATTTATTAAAAAGTGGTTAATTCGAATCTTCGGATGTATTACTCATAAGAGATATCGAGGTTTTAATGAGCTAAAAATTGAAGGATCTGAGATTATTCGAAATCTTCCTGATAAAAATGTATTATTCATTTCCAATCACCAAACTTATTTTGCTGATGTAGTTGCCATGTTTCATGTTTTTAATGCTAGTCTCTCTGGTCGAGAAAATACCATTAAGAATTTAGGATATATCTGGCAACCAAAAATGAATATCTATTATGTTGCTGCTAGTGAAACTATGAAATCAGGTTTATTACCAAGAATTCTTGCCTATGTAGGCGCAATCTCTGTTGAACGAACTTGGCGTGCCGGTGGTAAAGATGTTGAAGAAAAAAGAGAAGTGAACCCTAATGATACCGAAAATATTAAATTGGCACTTCAAGACGGCTGGGTAATTACATTTCCTCAAGGTACAACCAAGTCGTTTAAGCCGGTTAGAAAGGGAACAGCACATATAATTATGCAACATAGACCTGTTGTTGTCCCTATTGTTATTGATGGTTTTAGAAGATCTTTTGATAAAAAAGGACTACGATTAAAAAAGAAAAATATACTTCAATCATTTATAGTAAAAGAACCTTTACAAATTGATTATGATAACGACACGATTGATGAAATCGTTGAAAAAATTGAATTTGCTATCGAGCAACATCCTTCTTTCTTAAAGGTAGCTCCAATTGAAGCCTAATTTATTCTTCTAATTCTATTTTTAAAAGCTCTTTATAATTGTTGTTTAGTTTGTTTAGCAAAATTCCGTAAAGTAATTTATAGAAAAGCCAAAATAATAAAAATGAAACTGCAATTATTGCAACTCCAACTCCAATAAATAATAGTTCGTGTTTTGAATACAGTAGGTTAACTTTTGTGTCGTTTTTTATTTCAAAATATACTGCAATCGTACTTGATAACCCTA
The DNA here is from genome assembly GCA_044374815.1 of Flavobacterium sp. Classification (GTDB taxonomy): domain Bacteria; phylum Bacteroidota; class Bacteroidia; order Flavobacteriales; family Flavobacteriaceae; genus Flavobacterium. The sequence goes on along the minus strand of JBILNU010000011.1, from coordinate 24,256 downwards.
CCAATATTAAGTTATACCATACATAATATTTTACAATTTTTCTGGTATTCAAAATATCTTTCATGAGTTTTTTTACGGAAGATCCTGTATTTATGGTCTTGAAATTTTTGTAAAACAAATAAATGAAAAGGGTAAGAACAACAAAATTTATTGCCGTTATAATCACCTCAAAATTGTACAAATGAGCAATATTCATTTTGTTTTTGTACGTCTCATCTAGGAGAATGAGGATATCAGATCCTCTTAGAATAATAAATTCGATTATGCTGATAATTAAAATCCATTTCACAATTGAAGAGGATTTTTTTTGTAACATATTGTAGATAGCTCCCTCTGAAACTTGTTCAAATGAAGTGGTATCTTTTTTCCAGGCTTTCTTAAGTAAATCCAATTCTTTCATAATCACTACGGATTTAGTATTTTTTTTAATTTTCCTTTAATTCGGTTCATTTTTACTCGTGCATTTACTTCGCTAATCCCCAAGGTTTCCGATATTTCAGTGTAATCTTTATCTTCCAAATACATAAAAATCAATGCTTTTTCAATGTCATTCAATTCCTGAACTGCTTGATACATTAATTTTAATTGTTCTTCTTCCTCTGGGTTATAGTCTTCTTGGCTTATACTGAAACTTACATTTTCGTAATTTACGGTTGCAATGCTTCGAGTATTTTTTCTGTAAAGGGTTATCGCAGTGTTCAATGCCACTCTGTAGGCCCAAGTAGAGAATTTAGATTCTCCTCTAAATTTTGGATACGCTTTCCATAATTGAATGGTAATCTCTTGGAATAAATCTTTGTGAGCATCTTCGTTATTTGTGTAAAGACGGCAAATTTTATGGACAATATTTTGATTGTCCTTAAGTTGCTTTACAAATAATTGTTCCAAATTTTCACTCATACTTCAAATTAGTAACGCAATACCAAATTTTGTTACAATTTCCTTTAAAATTGCATTATAATGTTCGTGTCTTGTAGTAATTCACCAACAAATCCACAAATTTGCTGTAGCTTTCTATGCCGTCTTTTTGCTGATTCATTTTTAGATATTGATCGTAAAAAGCATGAAAACCTTTATCAATAAACGTATCGTATTCTTTCCAAAACGCATCACTTTCTTTGTAGTTTTCTATTATTCCGGGGTTGATTTTCAATTTTAAGGCCTTGAATTTTGCTTCGTTTTTTAGAGCAATATTCATCAGGCAATACCGCAAGGCATTACTATAGGCCGAATATTGAAAATACAAATCGGGGTTGTTGATTCCGGCTAAAAAACCAATAAAATTACATTCACTTTCACTGGCATATCCAATTTGATGCGCCATTTCGTGGCAAACTATATTGGGCAAAGTATACCTTGGAAGTTTGTCATTTATTTGGGCTTCATTGGTAAACGGATTCAAATATCCGGCAAATCCCATGTAAGTGAGCGGCAAACTAAATAATGATTTCTTTTTGCTTGAATGAATGTAATGAAAGGGGAACTCTTTTATATCATATTTATAACCATTGGTACTCGCTTCAAAAATAGTTTCAAAAGCAGCAGCGTAGTATACTTTGATATTTTTGTTGTGTGTGATTTTTAATTGAAGCGCATTGGTTTTTTGAATCAACTTTTGAGTGAAATTTTCTAAATCGGTATCCGAATATTCGCGTTTGATATTCATTTTATCAAATAGAGGAACTCGGTAATAATTGAGCGCCCATAGAAAATGAAATACAAAATAAAGTACCGAAAGCACGCTTGTCATTTGAAGTAAATTATTTTTCCAATTCAACTTCCAAGTTTTTCGGGTTTTCCATAATTTAAAAAGCAGGTAAGAAAGAATACATCCGTATATTAAATCCCCAATAGAAAACGGAATTCCACCCATTACAATTCGCAAGAAATTTGAAATGTATACATACAAACCGTTGCTGTAATACTGTTCTACCACTTCTGGAAAAAAAGCGATTAGTTTCAGAAAAACGATCTGAAAGACCAAGAAAAATGGAAGGAGGTATTTTCTTTTCATATTTCTAAAATGAATTGTAAATATAATCACAAATCAATTTGCAAAGCATTTTAACTTTGTAACTTTGCAACAAAAAATAAAAAAGTAACTAATGAGCCAAAAAATAAGAAACCTAGAGCCAAAACCACTTTGGAATAATTTTGCCGATTTAAATGCAGTTCCTCGACCTTCTAAAAAAGAAGATCGTGTAATTGACTTCATTAAAAATTTTGGAAACAAATTGGGTTTAGAAACTTTTGAAGACGAAATTCGTAATGTGATTATAAGAAAACCGGCTACTCCAGGAATGGAAAATCGCAAGCCAATTGTGCTTCAAGGGCATTTGGATATGGTTTGTCAAAAAAATAACGATACTGATTTTGATTTTGATACCCAAGGTATTGATATGTATGTTGATGGGGATTGGGTTCGTGCTCGTGGAACTACGCTTGGTGCCGATAACGGTCTTGGAGTTGCCATGATGATGGCCATTTTAGAGTCTAAAGATATTAAACACCCTGCTATAGATGCACTTTTCACAATTGATGAAGAAACAGGAATGACCGGTGCCTTAAACCTTAAAGGAGGAATCCTTAAAGGAGAAATTCTTTTGAATATGGATACCGAAGAAGACGATGAGATTGGAATTGGTTGCGCAGGTGGAATTGATGTAACAGCAAACAGAAGTTACAACGAAGAAGAAACTCCCGAAGGTTCGGTAGGATATACGATTACTGTAAAAGGTTTAAACGGAGGCCACTCCGGGATGGATATTCACAAAGGTTTGGGTAATGCCAACAAAATCATGAACCGTTTATTATTTAACGGATTTGAAAATTTTGGTTTGCAAATTGCTGAAATTTCAGGGGGTAGTTTGCGTAATGCAATTCCTCGAGAAAGCACTGCCAAAGTAATTGTGGCATCAATGTATGACGAAGCTTTTGTATTTGATATGCAAGAAATCATTAGCGATATCCAAGCCGAATTCAAAACGATGGAGCCCAACCTAACGATTGAAATAACGAAAAGTCATTTACCAAAAAAGGTAATGGATCTGGGAGTTCAGGAAGGCTTGATAAGAGGGATTTATGCGGCTCATAATGGCGTATATCGAATGAGTGCCGACATAAAAGATTTAGTTGAAACTTCAAATAATATTGCGCGTGTAATTGTTAAAGAGGGTGAAATCACCATTCAAAACTTAACCCGTTCTTCGGTGGAAAGTTCTAAAATGGATTTGGCTAATGCCTTGCGTTCGGCCTATGAATTATTTGGTTGCGAAGTAACTTTTGCAGGAAGCTATCCTGGTTGGACGCCAAATGTAAATTCGGAAATATTAGATTTATTGGTTAATATATACGAAAAGCAAAACGGTACCAAACCAAATGTTGCCGCTTGTCACGCCGGATTGGAATGCGGAATTCTAGGAACTAATTACCCGGGAATGGACATGATTTCTTTTGGTCCTACCATTCACGGTGCCCACAGCCCAGATGAACGAGCAAGTATATCTTCTTCTAAAAAATTCTGGAAATTTGTAATTGAAATATTAGAAAATATCCCTGTTAAAAATTAAAAAAAAAGCTCCGATTTATGTCGGAGTTTTTTTATGGAACTTTAATGAATTTTGCCTTGCAAGGTTCGATGCAAGGATAATTTAGTATTAGAACTGTCCCAGTTAATTCGTAAATAATAGATGTATTTGGGCAACTTGAAGGAATTAAGGTATTAGTTGCCGCAGTATAAGTTCCTGTTGAACTTGCATTCGATGCTGTAGACATATCGCACAAAGAACCATTTGAAGTAACATTTCCATTAGCGTCAAATGTTAGGGTTTTGTCACTGGTTACAGGGGTAAAAACACCACTTCCATTACCTGGGTCTGCCAGCATTTCTGAGTATTTCCATGTTCCAACTAAGGTGTTTGGAGTGTCATCTGCATCAGTATTGTTGCAGGAAATTAAGGTCAAAATAACTATTGAAAAAAGTAATTTGATGTTTTTCATAGTTCTTTATTATTAAATGATTAGAATTAAACATTTTATTATTAAATATTATTGATAAACAAATTTAAGTAATAATATAAAAAAAGATTATTAAGTAAGTTTTTTGGTAATTAAAAGTATACCCACCTAAAAACTAAATATTTTTAAAATTTAAGTTTTTAGGAGCTATTTATTAGAAGATATTAATGTTAATATTTTTTTTATTGTTGAGGCTTGTTTATTCCAACTGCTAGATTTTATTGAAAGTATTATATTTTCTTGTTTTGTATATACTATTATTTTAGCATTATCTGTTGTGGTGAAAAATTTATTTAAATCAATAAAAGATATTTGAGTCGAATATCTGTAATGCCATTTTTGTTTTTTGGTTTCTATATATATTTTTTTAATTCTGCTATTAATTTTAGTTCTTTCATTAAAAAATCCAATACTGTCAATCTTACGATTTGATTTTTCATAGTATGAAAAATTTAAGGTTGCGGTGTCTTTAGTTGTAAGATAGGTAATATCATAATTTAATTTACTGCCTAATTTATTATTTTTAAAACCATTTTGAGGGAAAATGAAATAGAGCATTCCATTATTTTGATATGAGGAAGAGTATTTGTTGGAAATATTTTGACCACTTACATTAAGGGTCAATATAAAATAAATGGGTGCGATTAATCGCACCCATTTATAGCTTTGGTTATTCACCATATACTAACACTTTGTATGTTGCAAAAATACCTAATACGCTTGTTGATTGCTCGTCAACATGATGAATTTTAGAAATACCAGCTGATTTTGCAGCAGCATCAATACTTGCATCACCAAATGCGAACCAACCCAATATTGAAGTTGCTTGTGAAGTTCCCACTTTAGATGAGTTTGAGTTGCTTGTTGCAGTAACAGGTGCTTTAACGCCTGTATAAACATATCCACTTAAAGGGGATTTTACCATTGCACAACTGGAAATCAAAAATGTTGAACCAGCTACTAATAAAAAAAATTTTACTTTTTTCATTTAAATTAAATTTTTTGGTTAATTGAAGTTTTTTCCAATTTTTAAAGACTGTCGGAAAAGTCATAACTAAATATTCAGCCGATAATTACTTTAAATATATTATTAATCAATTAATGATCTTAGTAAGATTTATCTTAAAATATAAGTTTTTCAAATTTAAAAAAAATATTCAAAAATTATAATTATAATTATTATTTTTTATATACCAAAAATTTAAATAATAAACTAAGTCATTAGAACTTTAACTGTAAGTATTAATTTAACTTACTCTTTATAAATTTATATATAATAAGTTTAACTGGTAAATAAATTATTGAAATCATAATGAAAATTATTGCCGACATAAAAAGCACTTCGTAAGTGTTCAATAAAATATTAGGAATCCTTTCATTTAAATCCAAAATAAAACCAATCACCGTTAGTAATATTGAAATGATACCTATTATTATGATATCTTTTTTGTTAATCATATTCTTTTTTACTATCGTATATAATGTAACTAAAGTACTAGTTTCATTTTAAAAATTGTAAGTCAGTGAAGTAGTATAATTTCTTGGTGCAATAGGGTTTAAACTGTTGTCATCGTGAATATTGTAATTCAATTCGTTTAACAAGTTGCTAATTTTTGCTCGTAGGGTCCAATTGGAAAAGGTGTAAGCCATCGTGGCATCAATTTGAAAGTAATCAGGTACATAAATCAATTTTCTCGAGTCATTAGCAATTTGTACTCGTGTTGGTCTTCCTGCATAGCGAGTTCCAAAATAAGTATTAATTAAGCCAACAGATAATCCGTTTAGTTTTCGTCCTTCAAAATTATAATTAATATTGAAATTTGCAGTGTTTTTTGGGTTGTATTTCAATTGACTACCTTCGATAAAATAGGTACTCTTTACATATTTTGTTTCATTAAAACTATATCCTGCTAGAATTGAAAGCCCTTTTATTGGATTTGCAATCACATCAATTTCCACACCTTTACTTTGCACTTCACCAGCCAAAACTTTAATATAGGAATAAGTGTTTCCGTTGCTTAAAGATTGTTGGTAGAAATTTTCATTGGTGATTTGATAACCAGTCAAATTAAGATACAAGCGTTCTTTTACTATCTTAGTTTTAACTCCTACTTCAAATTGGTCAATTATGGAAGGTTTTAAAGCATTCCCCAATTCATCTTGACCCGTGTTAATTTCAAATGAATTGGAGTAACTGGTAAATAATGTCACATTGGTAGAAGGTTGGTAAATCAATCCCAATCGAGGTGAAAAAGCGCTATCATAATTTATAGAAATTGAGGTGTTGTTTGTCGCATATGAAAGCACCTCGTTTTTGGTTTCTTGATAACTGTATCTTATCCCTGCTAACAATTTAAACTTATCGGTTAAGTGAGTTAAATCCTGAAGGTATACTCCAAATCGATTGATTGGAGTAGTGGTTAAAGTATTTTTGTCTAAGGTTGGAATTGCTGGTTCTAAACTCGGATTGTAATCGGAATTAATGTTGATTACATCATAATTCATAAAATTTTGATAAGCGGTAGTAAAGGTTTTGAAACTTTCAACATCATAGCCAAATAAAAATTGATGGTTTATTTTTCCGGTAGTAAATTTTCCTTTCAAATCAGCTTGTTGGATAAAATAATCGTCTTTGTTTTCAGTGCGCTGAATACTTCTAGTCCAATCTCCATCAGCTGTTATATTTCCACCAATTACAGGATTAGGTCTTGTGTTTGAAAATAAATCAGTTTCATAGAATCGAATAGAATTTATGAAATTCAAACTCCAATTTTTTGATATAGAATGAGTTAAGGTTGCTGTTGCAAGTGTTTGTTTACTGTTGTAATAACCCCAACTTACACCCAAAAACCGATTTCTAGGTAAATCCAAAAACTCATAATTATAAATTCCTGCTCCAAAATCGGGGGTTCTGTTGTCTTTAATATAATCGGCTTCCAGCAATAATTCGGTTTTGTTACTTAATTTAATTAAAAATGAAGGATTGATATAGCTTCGTTCCGAGTGAACAAAGTCTCTAAAACTATCCCCTTTTTCATAACTACCATTGATTCTAAAGGACAAGTTTTTATTTTTTCCAATTGAATTATAAATGTCAAAGTTAGGTTTGATCGTATTGAAACTTCCATATCTAATACCAATCTCTCCACCCAATTCATTTTTTGGTTTTTTAGTTATCAAATTCAAAATTCCACCTGGAGCTACATTTCCAAATAAGAGCGCAGCGCTTCCTTTTAATAATTCTACTTTTTCTAAACCACTAGTTTCAATTGACATACCATTAAAATAGCGAATTCCATTTTTGAAAGTATTGGAGCTACTCAAAGGAAAACCTCTTGAGGCGATCTCTTCTTGATATCCTCCAGTAGTTCCCATGATGTAAACACCGTTGGCATTTTTTAAAATATCTGACAAGGAATTAGTTTGTTGGTTTGTCAATACCGCGCTACTAATTATTGCACTAGCCTGAGGTAAATCCATTGTTTTTATACCTGCTTTACCAATATTTACAGGATTATTTTGTGGCAAGAAGGCAACATTTACTTCCTTTAATCTTTTTCCTTTTATTTTTTTTACGGTATCAATTAATGCATAATAAGCATCGTCATTGTAGGATTCTTGAGCGAAGACAGTTGTCGAAAGCATGAATGTTAGCAGTAATAAAAGCGCAACCCTTTTCATTTATTTAGATTTATTAAAAATAATAATGCAAATATAAATTCAAGATTTTAATTTACAAAATTTATTTAGAATAAATAAAAATAATATTTGTAACCATCAAATTTTCAATTATTTATAATTAAAAAAAACTTGCCGGAAAGCAAGTTTTAGAAGATTTGAACGTGTTTTTGGTGTTATTTTTTCTTATTCAGTAGATAAGTAGCTTTACTCGTTTTTCCTCTTTCTTTCCCTGAAACCGTAATTGAGACCGACTTGTTTTTTAATAATCGGTATTCCAATTTTTGAGGATAATCGTGCTTTGGATTTTCAAAAACCAATAAACTGTCTTCATCTTTGGTCAATTGAAATGGAATGGCTTTATTGTTGTTTTCGCCTTTTACCGTAGCAGAGTAAATTAAATGCTCTTGATCTTGCAACAATTCAATTTGCTCATTATGAATCGTGTCTTTTTCATTCTGAATGTAATAGGATTGTCCTGTGTAGGTGCTGTCATTGTTGGGTTGCCAAATTTCAATTAGGGTACCAAGACTGTCGGTTTTTTCCCATTCGCCAACCAGCCATTTCGCTTTTTCAAGCTCCTCATAGTTCTTAATTAGATTTCCTTTTGCATCATATTTATTGCACGAAAAGACTAAGGTTAGGGCAGTAATTGCAAGTGTAAAAGCAATTTTTCTCATAAATCTATATTTAATACCACAATATTATAAAAAAACTACCAACTGAACACTGCCAACTGAACACTATTTACTATTTTTGCTCTCCAAAATAAAGAATACAAAATGTTAGAGAGACTTCAATATGTAAAACAACGATTTGACGAGATTTCAGATTTGATTATTCAACCTGATGTCATCTCTGATCAAAAGCGTTACGTGCAATTAAATCAAGAGTACAAAGGACTTAAAGATTTAATGGAGAAGCGTGAAGAATTGATTAATGTTACTGGAAATATAGAAGAAGCCAACGAAATTATCGCTGATGGCAGTGATGCCGAAATGGTAGAAATGGCCAAAATGCAATTGGACGAAGCCAAAGAACGTTTGCCACAATTGGAAGAGGAAATCAAATTCATGTTGATCCCAAAAGATCCTGAAGATGCTAAAAATGTTATGGTGGAAATTCGTGCCGGAACAGGTGGAGACGAAGCTTCCATTTTTGCTGGAGATTTATTTAGAATGTATACTAAATATTGCGAAACCCGAGGTTGGAGAACCTCTGTGGTGGATATGAACGAAGGAACTTCGGGCGGTTTTAAAGAAATTATTTTTGAAGTTACCGGTGAAGATGTTTACGGAACATTAAAATTTGAAGCCGGTGTACATCGTGTGCAACGTGTACCGCAAACCGAAACCCAAGGTCGTGTACACACCTCGGCTGCAACGGTAATGGTGCTTCCAGAAGCAGAAGAATTTGACGTACAAATTGATATGAATGATGTGCGTATTGATTTCTTTTGTTCTTCAGGACCTGGAGGGCAATCGGTGAATACCACAAAATCTGCCGTGCGTTTAACACACATCCCAACCGGATTGGTAGCGCAATGTCAGGATCAAAAATCGCAACATAAAAATAAAGACAAAGCACTTGAGGTATTAAGATCGCGTTTGTACGAGCAAGAATTGGCCAAAAAACAAGCTGAAGATGCTACCAAGCGTTCTTCTCAAGTGAGCTCGGGTGACCGTTCGGCTAAAATTAGAACTTACAATTATTCGCAAGGTCGTGTAACCGATCACCGAATTGGTTTGGATGTTTTTGATATGGATGGGGTGATGAACGGAAAAATTCAAAAATTTGTTGAAGAACTGCAATTGGTTAACAACATGGAGAAACTAAAAGAAAGCGAAGTTTTGTAAACTCAGAAAAGAAGAAATACTTAAAAAGCCAAACTAGAAATAGTTTGGCTTTTGTTTTTTGAATAAGTTGAGTTTTTGTGGTTACCAAACTTTAAACTAACTTTGTGCAATAACGAGTTACAAACTACAAATTACCAAGTACCTTGACAACTACACAACTTATCGAGCAAATCAAAATCAAAAAATCCTTTCTGTGTATTGGTTTGGATGTTGATTTAACCAAAATTCCATCCCATTTATTAGAACTTGAAGATCCAATTTTCGAATTCAATAAAGCAATCATTGATGCCACGCACGATTTGTGTGTATCCTATAAACCCAACACGGCTTTTTACGAAGCATACGGAATAAAAGGATGGCAATCGCTTGAAAAAACAATAAAATACCTTAATGATAAATACCCCGAAATCTTCACTATTGCCGATGCAAAACGTGGCGATATCGGAAATACATCGACCATGTATGCCAAAGCTTTTTTTGAGGATTTAAATTTCGATTCAGTAACTGTTGCTCCTTATATGGGAAAAGATTCGATGGAGCCTTTTTTGGCTTTTGAAAACAAACATGCTATTATATTGGCTTTGACTTCCAATGAAGGGGCTTTTGATTTCCAAACTAAAAATGTTGAAGGCAAAGAACTATATAAAGTAGTTATTGAAACCTCAAAGTCTTGGAAAAATTCGCAGAATTTAATGTATGTAGTGGGTGCCACCAAAGCCGATTATTTTACAGAAATACGAAAAATTATTCCGGATAGTTTCTTGTTAGTTCCCGGAGTAGGAGCACAAGGAGGAAGCTTGCTGGAAGTATGTAAATTCGGAATGAACTCCAATGTAGGTTTGTTAATTAATTCCTCTCGCGGAATTATCTACGCATCTAAAGAAACCGATTTTGCAGAAAAAGCAAGAGCAGAGGCCTTGAAAATGCAACAAGAAATGCAAGAAATACTTATATCCCTTTGATAGCATACACTATATATAGAAACGAGAAATCAAAAGAATGGGTGACTTTTGTGCATGGTGCAGGAGGTAGTTCTTCTATTTGGTTCAAGCAAATTCGGGAATTTCAAAAGCATTTCAATGTTTTGTTGTTGGATTTAAGAGGGCATGGCAATTCGAGCAAGCAATTCCAAAAAGTGTTCCATAAAAAATATACCTTTCAATCCATCGCCGAAGATGTTTTGGAAGTTTTGGATCATTTAAATATTCAAACTTCTCATTTTATTGGAATTTCCCTAGGAACGATCGTCATTCGCCAGTTGGCAGAAACTCATCCCGACAGAGTAAAAAGTATGGTTATGGGCGGTGCCATCTTAAAAATGAATTTCCGTTCTCAAATCTTAATGCGTTTGGGAAATACATTTAAATATGTTTTACCTTATTTGGTTTTGTATCGTTTTTTTGCTTTTGTTATTATGCCTAACAAAAACCACAAGCAATCGCGCTTGTTATTTATAAACGAGGCCAAAAAATTATATCAAAAAGAGTTCATTCGTTGGTTTAAGCTCACCGCCGAAATCAACCCCGTATTAAAATGGTTTCGTCAGCAGGAGTTAAATATTCCTACTTTTTATGTAATGGGTGAAGAAGATTATATGTTTTTACCTTCTGTACGAAAAGTAGTTGCCAGTCATATAAAAACAGCCGAATTATTTGTTGTTAAAAACTGTGGTCATGTAGTGAATGTAGAACAACCGGTTATTTTTAACGAAACGGTGATTGCGTTTATTCAAAAAAATTAATTTTATAAAAAAAAGCCAATGCTTTTCCTACATTGGCAATCTTTATTCTAACTAAACCAAACAAAATTATAAATCCTCATTTATAACATTGCAAATATCTATACTAATATTTCTAGGGATGTTAAGTGAATGTTATTGTTAGATCAACAATTGTTAAATTATTTATTTAACAATCCAAATACACTCAGTAATAAAGGTGAAGTTCTCGATTTTAAATCGGTTCTAATATTCTTTTCTTCCACTGCAATCATTTTAAAAACCCCATCCATCGATTTGTTAGTGATGTAATCGGTAATATCTGGGTTTACTTTACTCACAAAAGGAATTGAATTGTATTTGCTAATTATAGTGTTCCAAATGGTGTCGGCGCCTACTTTTCCAATGGATTTTTGCACTACCGGAGCTAATTTGGCATACAAATCTTTGTTGGTTGCTCCTTTTAGATAAATGGTTGCGGCATCTTCTTTACCCATTAATATTGATTTTGCATCAGTAATTGTCATGTTTTTTACCGCCGAAACAAAAATAGGAGTCGCTTCTTTCATAGCATCTTCGGCTGCTCGGTTCATGGCAACAATGCCTTGGTCGGCTAGGTTGCCCATCCCGAGTTTTCTCAAGGTACTTTCCACTTTTTGCAATTCCTCTGGAATTAAAATTTTAACCGCTTCGTTTTTCAAAAATCCATCCATCGCAGTCAATTTTGAAACTTCTTTAGTGATTCCATTATTTAAAGCTTCTTTCAATCCTGCTGAAATATCAATAGTTGGGTTATTGGTTGTAGTGCCCCCAATTTTAGGTAAAGTAATTTTAGGTTTTGTGGGTAATTTTTTCGGAATTGTTTTTAATTGTGCTATGCCAACTAAAGGGCAAATCAGTGCTATAAGAATTATTTTTTTCATGCTTATCGATTTTGTTTTTCAAGTCTATGCAAATAGTATGCCTTTATTTTTTATCACAAATTTCAGTAAAGATTTAGATAATTTTGAAGGTAATAAAATTATTAAATTCGTAAATTGCGCTCACAAATTTGAATAAAAATTACTAATGGAACTACAAACGCCCTACATTCCTAAAAATAAAGTAAGAATTGTTACTGCTGCATCTCTTTTTGATGGTCACGATGCTGCCATTAACATCATGCGAAGAATTATTCAAGCTACTGGTGTCGAAGTGATTCATTTGGGTCACGATAGAAGTGTAGAAGAAGTAGTGAATACAGCCATTCAAGAAGATGCCAATGCCATTGCAATGACTTCCTATCAAGGGGGTCACAATGAGTATTTTAAATACATGTATGACTTACTAAAGGAAAAAGGAGCGGGGCATATTAAAATTTTTGGCGGCGGCGGTGGAGTGATTCTGCCAACCGAAATTGCCGAATTGCATGCTTACGGAATTGAAAGAATATATTCTCCAGATGATGGGCGTTCCATGGGATTACAAGGAATGATTAATGATTTGGTGCAACGATCAGATTATCCAGTAGGTGCTGTTTTAAAAGATGAATTAGCTCATATTGAAGATAAAAATCCAACGGCAATTGCCCGATTGATTTCTGCTGCAGAGAATTTCCCAGAAATTGCAAAGACTGCATTTGATGCAATTCATAAGAAAAATGAAAACAATAAAACACCAGTTCTTGGAATTACTGGAACCGGTGGTGCCGGAAAATCGTCTTTGGTAGACGAATTAGTGCGTCGCTTTTTAATTGATTTTCCTGAAAAAACAATCGGATTGGTTTCGGTTGATCCTTCCAAAAGAAAAACAGGTGGTGCTTTGCTTGGTGACCGTATTCGGATGAATGCCATTAATAATTCAAGAGTTTATATGCGTTCATTGGCAACCCGTCAATCTAATTTGGCCTTGTCTAAATATGTAAACGAAGCCATCGAAGTTTTAAAAGCGGCAAAATACGATTTGATAATTTTAGAAACTTCTGGAATTGGTCAAAGTGATACTGAAATCATGGATCACTCCGATGTTTCCTTGTATGTAATGACTCCCGAATTTGGTGCAGCAACGCAATTGGAAAAAATCGATATGTTGGATTTTGCCGATTTGGTAGCGCTAAATAAATTTGATAAAAGAGGTGCTTTGGATGCGATTCGCGATGTAAAAAAGCAATACCAAAGAAATCATAATTTATGGGATGCTGATACCGATTCGATGCCCATATTTGGAACTATCGCTTCGCAATTTAACGATCCAGGAATGAATACACTCTACAAATCGATTATGGATAAAATTGTAGAGAAAACGGGATCCGATTTAAAATCGACGTTCCAAATCACTCGCGAAATGAGTGAAAAAGTTTTTGTGATTCCACCGCACAGAACCCGTTATTTATCTGAAATAGCAGAAAACAATCGAAAATATGATGAAATAGCACTTTCTCAAGTTGAAGTTGCCCAAAAATTATACGGAATTTATAAAACCATAGAAACCGTTTTTGGAAGTAAACCCTCACTAACAAAAGCAGGAATAGATCTCAATCTTATCTTTCCGCAAGAATCGCAACAATTCATGAATTTGCTTGTTGCCGAATTTGATCGTGTGAAAATGAATCTTGATCCCTACAATTGGGAGATAATTTTAACTTGGGAGGATAAAGTAAACAAATATAAAAATCCTATTTATAGTTTTAAAGTTCGTGATAAAGTCATCGAAATTAAGACACACAGCGAAAGTTTATCGCATTCGCAAATTCCAAAAGTGGCCTTACCAAAATACCAGGCTTGGGGCGATATATTAAAATGGAATTTACAAGAAAATGTACCTGGAGAATTTCCTTTTGCCTCTGGATTGTATCCTTTTAAAAGGGAAGGTGAAGATCCAAGCCGAATGTTTGCTGGTGAGGGTGGACCTGAAAGAACGAATAAACGTTTCCATTATGTAAGCGCCGGATTGCCTGCAAAACGATTATCTACCGCTTTTGATTCGGTTACTTTATACGGAAATGATCCGCACGTGCGTCCTGATATTTACGGAAAAATTGGAAATGCTGGAGTTTCTATTTGTTGTTTGGATGATGCTAAAAAGTTGTATTCTGGTTTTGATTTGACGCATGCATTGACTTCTGTTTCGATGACTATTAATGGTCCGGCACCGATGTTGCTTGGTTTTTTCATGAATGCGGCTATCGATCAAAATTGTGAAAAATATATTAATGCAAATAATCTTCAAGCTGAAGTTGAGAAAAAAATCAACGAGATTTATAATCAAAAAGGAACTGTTAGACCAAAATACCAAGGCGAATTGCCAGAAGGAAACAATGGTTTAGGATTGATGCTTTTGGGTGTTACTGGAGATCAAGTATTGCCTTTGGATGTGTATACTGATATCAAAATAAAAACTTTATCACAAGTTCGTGGAACGGTTCAAGCGGACATTTTAAAAGAAGATCAGGCGCAAAATACTTGTATTTTCTCTACCGAATTTGCCTTACGATTAATGGGAGACGTTCAAGAATATTTCATTAAAGAGAATGTTCGAAACTTTTATTCGGTTTCTATTTCTGGATATCATATCGCAGAGGCCGGTGCCAATCCAATTACACAATTGGCTTTTACCTTAGCTAATGGTTTCACTTACGTGGAATATTATTTGAGTCGCGGAATGAATATTAATGATTTCGGACCAAATTTATCGTTCTTTTTCTCTAACGGAATTGATCCGGAATATGCGGTTATTGGCCGTGTGGCGCGTAAAATTTGGGCGAAAGCCATGAAAATTAAATACGGAGCCAACGAAAGAGCCCAAATGTTGAAATACCACATTCAAACATCAGGACGTTCACTACACGCGCAAGAAATCGATTTTAATGATATTCGTACTACGCTACAGGCTTTATATGCAATTTATGACAACTGTAATTCATTACATACCAATGCTTATGATGAGGCAATCACAACGCCAACGGAGGAATCGGTTCGAAGAGCGATGGCGATTCAGTTGATTATCAATAAAGAATTAGGTTTGGCGAAAAACGAAAACCCAATTCAAGGTTCGTTTATTATTGAAGAATTAACCGACTTAGTGGAATATGCGGTGTTGCAAGAATTTGACCGAATTACCGAGCGTGGCGGAGTTCTTGGTGCTATGGAAACGATGTACCAAAGATCTAAAATTCAGGAGGAAAGTTTGTATTATGAAACTTTAAAACATACTGGTGAATTTCCAATTATTGGAGTGAATACCTTTTTGAGTTCAAAAGGATCACCAACAATTATTCCGGCAGAGGTAATTCGTGCTACTGAAACTGAAAAGCAATATCAAATAGATATGTTACAGAACCTTCAGAAAGCGAATGAAGAAAAAGTTTCAAATGAATTGAATGCGATTCAAGAAGCAGCTATCAACAATCAAAATATATTTGAAAAATTAATGGAAGCTACTAAAGTGTGTTCGTTAGGACAAATTACGAGTGCATTATTCGAAGTGGGTGGTCAGTACCGACGCAATATGTAATTTGAATCTATTGAATCCAACAATAAAAATATTTCCAGAAACAAAGTTTATAGGTAAAAACCTATCATTTACGTATTCTGATTATCGTGCTTTTGAATTGTGGAGCGGATTTATTCCGAGAAGAAAGGAAATTCAAAATACTTTAGGAACCGAATTGTATAACATTCAAATCAATCCAGAAAATTTTGATTTTAGTCCGACTACTCCATTTGTAAAATGGGCTGCTGTTGTAGTTTCAACCTTTGGTTTTATTCCCGAGGGAATGGAAACTTTAGTTTTGGAAGAAAAATTGTACGCTGTTTTTAATTATAAAGGAGATCAAAGTGGGGCAGTAGCGTTTTTTAATACTATTTACACCCAATGGCTTCCAACTTCTGGATATGAATTGGGAAATCATCCGCAATTTGAAATATTAGGAGAGAAATATAAAAATAATGATCCTGAATCGGAGGAAGAAATTTGGATTCCGATTAAAAGTAAGATATAATTATAAATTTTTACTTTCATTAAACTTTCGCACCATTGCTTTTAGTTTTTCTTCTCGAGCTACTTTTTTTGCCTTAGCTTTATCTTGCTCTTTATGAAGTTTGTCGTTGTGCTTTTTGATATTGCGTTCGTTATTTCTTCCCATACTTATTTTAGTGTGTCGATTTTTACATATCCAATATGTAAAACATCTTCTATTATTTTCTCTGTTTTCGAAATTTGAATTTCATATTGATTAGTGTACGTAGTTAGTAGAATTTCTTTCACATTAAATGAATCGTCAATATCAATTCCAAATTTATCATCAATGTGGGAAACAGCACCCTTAAATCCACAATGTTTGTAGAAAGTAGTTTCTTTTGCTTTTTTGGTCACATCGGATAGGGTATTGCCAACGGCAAGTAATTTATAGTGGTATTCTTCAAAATCATTTTCTTTATAACCTCCTAAATTGATAAAAAACAATTGAGAAAAACTCTCTTTTGCAGTGCCTTTGGCTACGATTTCAATTTGGTAGTTTTCTACAAAATTCACTTCGCGCCAAGCGTCAATATGAAATCGACCTTTGGCTTCGGGCCAAAATTCTTTCATTTGCGGAATTAGTTCTTTTAATGAATTTCCAATGCCAAAAAAAATGTCGTGCTGTTCAGTATATCTTCCTTTAGGACGACATCCAATCATAATCATGTATAATTTCATCTTTCAAAGGTACATTTTTTTGTCAATTGTAAAGTTTGGCACAAGTATTGAATGGTAAGTTGTATAACCTAAATATAAATTATTATGAAAAAATTTACACTTCTTTTGGCCTTTATTGGAATAGTAACTTTTCAATCTTGTACTGTTAACGAAACAGCTCCTATTAATACAGTAGATAACGACACTATAAGTGAAGTATGGGAATATAATAGATCGTTTACAACATCTAATAACTTTAGTAATTTAATTACCTATCCTCATGCTATATATACTTCGGATATGGTTTTAGTTTACCGTCTATCTGGCATTACAGGCGGAACTGATATATGGAAATTATTACCAGAAACATATTATTTAAATAGTGGTGTGGTAGATTTTAGATATGATTTTGATTTTACTCGATTTGATGTGAATATCTATATGGAAGGATTTGACTTAGCAGGAGTTTCTTCAGCATATAGAGTAAATCAGATATTGAGAGTAGTTGTGATTCCTGGTTTTTTTGGAAATAAAAATGCAAATACAGTTAACTTTAATGATTATAATGCGGTAGTAAAAGCATATAATATTAAGTCTGAAAAGGTTCTTAAAATAAAATAAATTGGTTGGTTGTAATTTGTTTGTTTGAAAAGAGGTTGTGTTTGAATACAGCCTCTTTTTTATTTAGGTTCAAGAGAGTTTGCTTTTTTAAGAGAAACAATTATTCCGGTTGCCAATGCAATTGCTATAAAACATAAAGAAACCCATTCCGGAAATTTGTAAAAATGAATGAAAATCATTTTTATCCCTACAAAAAACAATATAGCAATCAAACTGTATTCCAAATAGCTGAATTTTTGAAGCATATTGGCTAAGAAGAAATACATAGAACGTAAGCCTAAAATAGCAAATATATTAGAGCTAAATACTAAAAATGGATCCGAAGTTATGGCTAAAATTGCCGGAACACTATCAGTTGCAAATACTACATCCATTACTTCAATTACTATTAATGCTACAAGTAGCGGTGTGGCATAACTTTTATTGTTTTCTTTGATAATAAAATGCTCGTTATCGCGATGGTGTGTTACCGGAATAATCTTTCCAATTAATTTGTATATTTTTGAATCTTTCGGGTTAAAATCTTCTTCGTCTTTTTTGAAGAGCATTTTTATAGCTGTAAATAATAAAAAAGCACCAAAAACATAGGTGATCCAATTTATTTTCTGAATTAATAGCACGCCAAAGAAAATCATTAGTCCTCTAAAAAAAATTGCGCCAATGATTCCCCAAAAAAGCACGCGATGCTGATATTTTTGTGCAATTTTAAAGGATGAAAATATTATTGCAATAACAAATATATTATCGGCACTTAATGATAATTCAATTAAATAGCCAGTGAGAAATTTTATTGAAGCTTCTAGTGGTTTTAGCTGAGTTGGATTGTCCAAATAATTATTTTGGTACAACCAATATATTACTCCCGAAAAAGCAATTGAAATTGAAACCCAGATAGAAGTCCACATGCCTGCTTCTTTTGAGCTTATAATATGGGGTGTTTTGTTAAAAACCCCAAGGTCTAATGCTAAGAATATAGTAATTACAATAATAAAAAAAAACCAAACCATAAAATCTCTTTTTTACAAATATAGAATATCAATAGTAATTTCCAATTATTAATTTTAAGTAAAATTTAGAATAATACTCAACTTTTAGTTTTATTAATATTATTTTTTTAATTGTTAATAAATTTTATGAATTACCCCTAAAATAAATAGGGTATAATTTTTTTTTATTAAAATTTTGATATATTTGCATCAAAATAATAGGGTGTAACTTTAAAATTTAATTATTATGTCAACTTTACGTTTTCAAGCATTAAACGAGTCTTCAGGTAGAAAGCCTGTAAAATTTGAAGAATCTGGTAGAAAATCAGATCTTTTTGGTTCAAATGTATTCAATGATAAAGCAATGAGGCAATATTTAACCTCTGATGCTTATAAAGGAGTAAAAGATGCCGTTCAGCATGGAACTAAAATTGACAGAAAATTAGCCGATTATATTGCAATGGGAATGAAAGAGTGGGCGCTTTCTAAAGGAGTGACTCATTACACACACTGGTTTCAACCCTTAACAGGAACAACAGCCGAAAAGCATGATGCGTTTTTTGAAACTTCTTATGATGGTTCAGATCCTGTAGAAAAATTTGGAGGTGGTCAATTAGTACAACAAGAGCCAGATGCTTCTTCTTTCCCAAATGGAGGAATTAGAAACACCTTTGAAGCTCGTGGATATACGGCTTGGGATCCAACTTCACCTGCATTTATTTTTGGAACTACCTTATGTATCCCAACCGTTTTCATCTCGTATACAGGTGAAGCATTAGATTATAAAACACCATTATTACGCGCATTAAATGCAGTTGATGAGGCTGCAACAGAAGTATGTAAATACTTTGATAAAAATGTAAAGAAAGTAACAGCCACTTTAGGATGGGAGCAAGAGTACTTTTTAATTGATTCTGCTTTGGCAAATTCTCGTCCAGATATCGTAATGACAGGTAGAACTTTGCTTGGTCATACTTCTGCAAAAGGGCAACAATTAGACGACCATTATTTTGGATCTATTCCTTCTCGTGCGTTAAATTATATGAGAGAATTGGAAGAAGAGTGTATGCTATTAGGAATTCCGGTAAAGACACGTCACAACGAAGTTGCGCCTAATCAGTTTGAGTTAGCTCCAATTTTTGAAGAAACCAATCTTGCCGTAGACCACAACTCTTTATTGATGGATGTGATGTCTAAAGTAGGTGAGCGACATGACTTTAAAGTGCTTTTCCATGAAAAACCGTTTAAGGGAGTAAACGGATCTGGTAAACACAACAACTGGTCTATGGCTACTGATACCGGAGTGAATTTATTATCTCCAGGAAAAACACCAATGAGTAACTTACAATTCTTATCGTTCTTTATCAATACTATTAAAGCGGTTAACGAATATGAAGAATTACTTCGTGCTTCAATAGCAACAGCAAGTAACGACCACCGTCTTGGAGCTAATGAAGCGCCACCAGCAATTATTTCAGTATTTATTGGAGAACAATTGACCAAAGTATTGGCAGAATTGGAAGGCGTTTCTAATGGAAAACTTTCTCCTGAAGAAAAAACTGATTTAAAACTCAATGTAGTAGGTAAAATTCCAGATGTAATGTTGGATAATACCGATAGAAATAGAACTTCTCCGTTTGCTTTTACAGGAAATAAATTTGAGTTTAGAGCAGTTGGCTCATCTGCAAACTGTGCTAATGCAATGACTACTTTAAATTCTATTGTTGCTAAGCAATTGAAAGACTTTAAAATAGCAGTAGATACCTTAATTGAAACTAAAGATTTAAAGAAAGATGAAGCGATCTTTAATGTATTAAGAGAATATATTAAAGAAACTAAAAAAATCCTGTTTGAAGGAGATGGATATAGCGATGCTTGGGAAAAAGAAGCAAAAAAACGTGGCTTAAGTAACCATAAAACTACTCCTGCTGCTTTGAGAGCGAAAGTTTCAAAAAAAGCTATAGAGTTATTTGCTGACTTAAATGTAATGAATCATGTAGAAGTTGAAGCGCGTTACGAAATTGAATTAGAAGAGTATACTAAGAAAATCCAAATTGAAGGAAGAGTACTTGGAGATATTGCGCGTAATCATGTAATCCCAACAGCTATTCGTTACCAAAATACTTTAATTGAAAACGTTCGTGGATTGAAAGAAATCTTTGGTAAAGATTTTGAAAAAATTGCTAAAGAGCAAATTTTTTTAATCAAAGAAATTTCAGAACATATTGAAGGAATCAATTCTCAAGTGGAAGCGATGACTGAAGCTCGTAAAAAAGCAAATGCATTAACTGATGCTCAAAAAATGGCTGAATCTTATTGCGATAAAGTAAAACCCTATTTTGATGTGATTAGAGAACATTGCGATAAATTGGAATTACTTGTTGATAATGAAACTTGGACTTTAACTAAATACAGAGAATTGTTATTTACAAGATAATGGTATTAACTAGATTATATAAAAAAACCCGATTCAACTGAATCGGGTTTTTTATTGGGATTAATTTTGTCAATCAAAATATATTTTCCGTAAATTCGTTTTATGATTAGTAAAAAACACTTCATTTGTTTGATTCTAGGGATTTGTTTCTCTTTTGCGGAAGCACAAGAACAATTTTCGGTGTTTTTTGAAACCAATAAATTCGAATGTTCAAAATTGGAGTCCAAAAAACTTCAAGATTGGATCTTGGCCAACAAAGAAGTGAAAATCATTGCCATTCATGGGTTTACAGATGAGGATGGAAATTCAGAGTTTAATGATACGCTTGCAAAGAAGAGAGTTTCTTTTATTTATTCTAAGATTAAAGATCAAATTAAAATAAGAGAAGACTTTAAGACGATAAGCTTTGGTGAAAATTTTAAGCAATCCTCAAATAAATCAGATAATAGAAAAGCTACTATTATTTATTTGCTTCCAACTGATTTTTCCCGCGAAAATGAAATTTTAGGAATTAAAAAAGAAGAACCTAAACCAGTTGAACAACTAACCCCAGAGTTCGTTCCAATTGAAGAGGAAACCATGAATTTTCCAGAAAATGCAACTTTAGAAGATAAGATTAAACTTTCAGAAAAAGGAACTTTAATACGATTGGATGACATTAATTTTTATGTAAATACCTTTGCAATTATTCCAACATCAAAGCGTTCTATTGACGAGTTAATTTATGTTTTAGATACTTATCCAAAATTAAAAATTGAAATCCAAGGACATATTTGTTGTGTTGATAAAGATGTACGAAACCTATCTACTGCAAGAGCGAAACAAGTAAAAAGAATATTAGTTTCTGAGGGAATTAGTGAAAGAAGAATTAAAACAAAAGGTTTTGGAGTATCCAAACCAAAATTTGCAATTCCAGAAAAAAGTGAATTTGAAGCAGCTCGAAACCGACGTGTAGAAATAATGATTTTAGATAAATAAGAATGAAAAAATACAGTATCCTTTTTTTATTACTGCCTCTGTTTTTCTATTCACAAGAAAAACTAGATGTTTTTTTTGATTTTGATAAGTATGATTTAAACGAGGTGGCAGTTAAAAAAATTAATTCTTGGATAGCCGAAGGAAAAGAATATCAGGTTTCTAAATTGTATGGATTTTGTGATTCAAAAGGAACAAATCAATACAATGACACACTTGCAATGAAGCGTGTTTATACTGTTTATGATTTCTTAAAACAAAGTAAAATTGAAGTAAATAAGGAATTAGAAATAAGAGGATTTGGTGAGGATTTTGTGCAATCAGAGGTTCAAGATGAAAACAGAAGGGTGACTATTATTTTTCAAGAAAAGAAACCAATTGTTGTAGAAACTACTCCCGATCAAAAACTTAAAGATAAACTCAAAGATTCAAAAGTTGGTGATTTAATTCGGTTACCAAATTTATATTTCTTTAATAATTCAGCTAAAATTGTACCTAAATCCCAACCGGTTTTATATGATTTATTATGTTTAATGAATGACAATCCAAAGCTTAAAATTGAAATTCAAGGCCATATTTGTTGTAAACTTCCAAATCAAATAGACGCTGTATCGACCGCAAGAGCAAGGGCAATTTATAATTTTTTAATTGTAAATAAAGTGAATAGAAAACGACTGTCTTTTAAAGGATTTGGGGCAACAAGACCTATTCATCCAATTCCTGAAAAAAGTACCCAAGAAGAGGATGATAATAGAAGAGTAGAAATTATGATTGTTGAAAATTAATAATCAAAATTTGTATTTCAAATTACTATCTTTGCGCCACAACACAACAACTACAAAATGAGTTCTGATAATAGCCAACGATACGCCTTGCGCGGAGTTTCTGCATCTAAAGAAGATGTGCACAATGCCATTAAAAATATTGATAAAGGATTATTTCCTAAGGCTTTTTGTAAAATCGTTCCCGATTATTTAACCCAAGACGAAGATTATTGTATCATCATGCATGCCGATGGAGCAGGAACTAAATCCTCTTTGGCATATATGTATTGGAAAGAAACGGGCGATATTTCAGTATGGAAAGGCATTGCTCAAGATGCTTTAATCATGAATATTGACGACTTGCTTTGTGTTGGAGCGACTAACGATATTTTACTTTCATCCACCATTGGTAGAAATAAAAATTTAATCCCTGCCGAAGTATTATCGGCAATTATTAATGGTACCGAAGAACTTATATCGGAGTTAAAATCATTTGGGGTAACCATACATTCAACTGGTGGTGAAACGGCCGATGTGGGTGATTTAGTTCGAACAATCATTGTAGATTCTACCGTTACAGCACGAATGAAACGAAGTGATGTGGTGGATAATGGCAACATAAAACCAGGTGATGTAATTGTAGGTTTGGCTTCTTTTGGTCAAGCCAAATATGAAAAAGAATATAATGGAGGAATGGGTAGCAACGGATTGACTTCGGCGCGACACGATGTTTTTGCTAATTATTTAGCAGATAAATTTCCGGAGAGTTATGACAGTTCAGTGCCAAAAGATTTAGTGTATTCGGGTGGGGTACAACTTACGGATTCTGTTGAAAATTCTCCTATTGATGCCGGAAAATTAGTGTTGTCTCCAACACGTACCTATGCCCCAATTATTAAATCAATTTTAAACAAATACACTCCAAAAGATATTCACGGAATGGTGCATTGCTCTGGTGGTGCGCAAACCAAAGTTTTGCATTTTGTGGAAGGTGTTCATGTAATTAAAGATAATTTATTTCCTGTGCCGCCTTTATTTAAGTTGATACAAGAACAATCAAAAACCGATTGGAAAGAAATGTATCAAGTATTTAATTGTGGTCACCGAATGGAATTGTATGTTCCTCAAGAAATAGCTGCCGATATTATTGCAATCTCCGAATCGTTTGGGGTTGCTGCTCAAATTGTGGGTCGAGTAGAAGAAAGTGCTACTAAAAAACTTACTATCATCAGTGAGTATGGAACTTTTGAATACTAATTCAGGATTATTTTTCTTCTTCTTCTTCTTCCATTAAATCACTTAAATGCACTCGTAAAGCATTTACTGAGATACTTATTTCCCAGAACGAAATTCCTAAAGAAACTAGAAGGCAAAGTAAGCTTGCGCCAAAAATATAAATACCTGTCATTTGCCATTCGAGAAACAAAACCAACATCGAAAAGACCGAAAGAAACAAGCAAAGCACCCCAAAAAGTTGCATGTAGCGAATTAAAGTAAGACGTAGGTTGAGGTTGTTGATTTCGACTAAAATACTTTTGTTTTTTACCTCG
>JBILNU010000092.1:0-7888 GCA_044374815.1 Flavobacterium sp. | reverse complement strand
GAAAAGCGATTGTACTTTCGCCAAACTCATGCTTTTTACTTTGCTTTCATTGGCTAAGTTGGTGATGGTTTCTTGGTTTTGATTTTCTAACGAATACGCTTTAATGACTCTAATTCCCGAAAAAACCTCTTGCGTATAGCTTGAAACTTTAGAAAGATATTGTTGGAATGCAGTGCTTCGAATATTTATTTCATTACTTAATTTATATATAATGTAAGATAAAAAAGGAAGCGGGAGTAAGGTGTATAAAGTGAGCTTAGGTGATACATTATACATGAAAATAATTACGACTGTAAATCTAATTATAGTATTTATGGTATACATTACAGCAGGTCCAACATACATTCTCACTTTAGCAACATCTTCACTAATTCGATTCATTAAATCACCAGTTCGGTTTCTTTTGTAAAAATTTTGATCAAGCACTTCATAGTGTTTAAATACTTCATTCTTTAAATCAAATTCTACATGTCTAGACATCACAATTAAGGTTTGTCGCATGACAAAAGTTAGTATCCCAGCAATAATAGTGGTTCCTAAAATGAGAGCAATGTTTTGAAGCAATTGACTTTTTACAGCATCTAAAGCAATTTGATTGTGGGTGTATTCTTCAATTAATTTAAAGGATCTACTCACAAGTTTAGGTGTAAATAAGGAGAATATTTGAGCAACAATTGTAATAAAAATACCAAGTAAAAATCGGTATTTGTATTTTATGAAATATTTATTTAAATATTGTAATTCTTTCATAGTTATGCTTTAATTCAAAACAATAATTTATATATATTGTTAATAATATTCTATAATTGCGAATTCAAAATAAGGCGTTGATTTTTATTTTATTAACATTTTGCTAATTAAATATAAAAAAAGTGTGTTATTTTGAATAATACGTTAAATTTGCCCCGGCTTTTTGATAAAGTCGCAACTCAAATAATTTTTATGACTACAGAAATTACAACTGCAAAAGAACTTCAAAAAATGGACCCAGTATTTGGGCAGCTTTCTTTTGACAATCATGAGCAAATTGTATTTTGCAACGACAAAGATACTGGATTAAAAGCAATAATTGGTATTCACAATTCGGTTTTAGGTCCGGCATTGGGAGGAACTCGAATGTGGAATTATGCAAACGAATGGGAAGCATTAAATGATGTGCTTCGTCTTTCTCGTGGAATGACTTATAAATCAGCAATTACAGGCTTGGATTTAGGTGGTGGTAAAGCAGTTATTATTGGTGATGCCAAAACCCAAAAAACTCCCGAAATGATGCGCAAATTCGGAGAATTTGTAAATTCATTATCAGGAAGATATATTACTGCTGAAGATGTAGGAATGGTAACTGCAGATATGGATACAGTAAGAGATGTTACTCCTTATGTAACGGGTATTTCTGAATCTCGTGGAGGTTCTGGAAATCCTTCTCCTGTCACAGCTTATGGTGTATATATGGGAATGAAAGCGGCTGCCAAATACCAATTTGGATCGGACAACTTAGATGGTAAAAAAATATTAGTTCAAGGAATTGGCCATGTTGGAGAGACTTTAGTTGATTATTTAACTAAAGAAGGGGCTTTGGTTCAAATTTCAGATATTAATGAAGAGCGTTTGCAAGAAGTAAGTGCTAAATATGGTTCTACTATTTATAGTGGAGCCGATTTATATACTGCAGATGTTGATATTTATGCGCCTTGTGCATTGGGAGCTACTATAAATGATGATACGGTTTACAAAATTAAGGCAAAAGTAATTGCGGGTGCTGCAAATAATCAATTGGCAAATGAAAATGTTCAAGGGCCAATTTTGCAACAAAGAGGTATTGTATATGCACCTGATTTCTTGATTAATGCAGGTGGAATTATAAATGTCTTTTCAGAAATTGCTCATTACGATAAAGCTGAGTCCATGCGAAGAACAGAAAATATTTACAATACTACTTTAGAAATTTTTGAATACGCTAAATCAAATAATTTAACCCCACAAAAAGCAGCAATGGAAATAGCAGATGCCAGAATTGCTCAAAGAAAAAAAGAAAAGGCTAAATTATAGTTATTGGTATTAAAATAGTTTTATTTTTGCAAAGCGAAAGAATTTTCTTTCGCTTTGTTTATTAAATACAATAAAAGTTCTTATCCGTGTTAAACAGAAGACATATCCGAATTAAAGTAATGCAATCCATTTATGCTATGCATCAAAGTGGAACAGATGTACTTGAAAAGCAAGAAAAATTTTTACAAGCCAGTATTGAAAACATCGAAGATTTGTATTTAATCCTGTTGTCTACTTTAGTAGAAATTCGAAAAAAAGAAATTCAATATCTAGAAATTGCAAAGCAAAAACATTTGGCTTCTGCAGCAGAAAGAAACCCCAATTTAAGATTTGTAAATAATCCTGTTTTGGTTGCCTTAGATCAAAATAGCTCTCTGCAAACTGCACTTGAAAATAGAAAAATCAACAACTGGCAAATTAATGACGATACCATACTTTTGTTATTACAAGCAGTAAAACAAAGTGCTTTATATACCAATTATATGGAGCAAGAGGTGGTAAATTTTGAAGGCCATTGCTGGTTTGTTGCCGATATGTTTTCTGAAATAATTGCTCCAAATGAAAAGTTGTACTCTTATTTGGAGGATTTTAAATTAACTTGGGTAGATGACATTCCGGTTGTAAACACTCAAATATTAAAACAGCTAAAACAAATAACGGAAAAGAAAAATAATTTAGTTGTCCCTTCTGTATACAAAGATGAGGAAGACAAAGATTTTGCTCTAGATTTGTTTAGAAAAACCGTTTTAAATGAAACGACTTTAGCCGAAGAATTTATGGATAAAACACCAAATTGGGATATGGATCGTATTGCCGAATTGGATACAATCATTTTGAAAATGGCTATTTGTGAGTTTTTAAAATTTCCATCAATTCCTTTAAAAGTTACTATCAATGAATATTTGGAATTAGCAAAAGAGTATTCAACACCAAAAAGTAGTATTTTTATCAACGGAATTTTAGATAATTTAGTAAAAGAATTTCAATTAAATAATAGAATTAATAAAGCCGGTAGAGGCTTAATGTAAATAATAAATTAAAAGTTATGGAAGCAATCAGTCAGTTTTTACCGTTTATTTTAATGTTTGTGGTTATTTATTTCTTTATGATTTTACCACAGCAAAAGAAATTAAAAAAAGAAAAAGAATTTGAAAACGGTTTAAAAGTAGGGGATAAGATTATCACTAAAAGTGGTCTTCACGGAAAAATTTCGGAATTAGGAGAAACTACCGTAGTTGTTGAAACCATGTCAGGTAAATTAAAAATGGAGCGTTCGGCAATTTCATTAGAAATGACTATTTCTTTAAATAAAAAAGCATAAGTTCAACATCGAATTAATAAAATCTAATTCCAAATTTTATTTTGGAATTAGATTTTTATTTTATTTTGAAAAATTTGTTTTTGCGTTGAGTTCAGCAATTTTTACTATCACATCAACTGCTTTTTGCATGCTTTCAACTGGAACATATTCGTATTTTCCGTGAAAGTTATGTCCTCCTGCAAATATATTCGGACATGGTAAACCCATGTAAGATAATCTGGATCCGTCTGTTCCACCTCGAATTGGTTTTATAATTGGTTCAATTCCTAATTCGCGCATTGCTTTTTCGGCTAAATCTACAATAAACATCATAGGCTCTACCTTTTCGCGCATGTTATAATATTGATCCTTAATCTCAGCAATACAAATGTCTTCACCAAATTGATCGGCAAATTTTGCGTTTATTTTAGCAACAATTTCTTTAACAAGCTCTTTTCTTTTTTCAAATAATTGCATGTCGTGATCACGAATAATCAATTCTAATTTAGTTTCTTCAAGACTTCCTGAAAGACCGGTAACATGAAAAAATCCTTCGTAATCTATAGTTTCCTGTGGGATTTCGTTTTGAGGTAATTCATTGATAAAATCATTAGCAATGAGCATTGAGTTGATCATTTTACCTTTGGCATAACCCGGGTGCACGCTTTTACCTTTAAAGATGATTTTGGCGCCAGCTGCATTAAAATTTTCATATTCTAATTCTCCAATTTGGCTTCCGTCCATGGTGTAGGCCCATTGCGCTCCAAATTTTTCAACATCAAAAATATCTGCTCCACGGCCAATTTCTTCATCGGGTGTAAACCCAACTCTAATTTTTCCGTGTTTTATTTCTGGATGCTGAACTAAATATTCCATTGCGGTTACAATTTCTGTAAGACCTGCTTTATCATCGGCACCAAGAAGTGTCAATCCGTTGGTGGTAATTAATGTTTGACCTTTGTAAAGTAATAAATCTTTAAAATAACTTGGAGATAAAACTATATTATGCTCTTTATTCAAAACAATATCGCCACCATCATAATTAGTAACGATTTGCGGTTTTACATCTTTTCCTGTAAAATCTGGTGAAGTGTCATAATGCGATACAAAACCAATAGTTGGTACTTCATGATCTACATTACTTTCTAAGGTACCCATTACATATCCATTTTTATCAATAGTCACATCGGTTAGTCCTATATTTTTTAATTCTTGTACTAGTAAATTTGCAAGGACTAATTGTTTTTCTGTACTTGGAGTAGATGGAGAATTAGCATCCGATTCGGTATCAATTATGGCGTAGCTTATAAAGCGATCGATAATGTGTTGCATGGTTTTAAATTACTTTGGTTATGCAAATATATAAATTGTTGGTAGTGTTAAAAAACGAATAGTATTCGTAGAATTTATTTTTTTAGAACTTTATATTGTTCGTAACATTGGCTAATGGCATCCAATATTTGTAAATCATTAGCAGTATTAATAAAAGCCTCTGAGTAGTTACAATGTTGAAGAATTTCAGGAATATCTTTTTTATCTATTCCTAATAATATAGCAACAGTTTCTCTATCAAATTTAGTTTCAAGAAGTTCTTTAACCGTATTGTCCTTTTTCATTTCCTTAAGTTTCTTAAGTTCTTTAGGTTTTTTTCCGAAGAAATTATAAAGCATATCGGCAGGATTAAAAATGGAGCTCATTACTCTTGAAAAGGCTTTAGGTGAATACTCTCCTGCTTCATATCCTTGTGGTAAACCAGAAATACTATAGCGATAGTTTTCTTCATCTGGAATTAACTTGGCGTCTACTTCAAGGTATCCAGTTAGATTGTATTTTCTTACTCTAACTTCTTCAAGTGCAATTGCTTTTTCAGTAAGTTCAATTTTGGCATTTCCATTTTTTATCCAGTCATTTGTTACTCTTACACGCAACGACTGAAATCCAATCATGGTAATATGAAGGGTATCATTTACTTCGGCATCTATTTCAAAATTTCCCCTTGCATTTGAAATTGTTCCTCTCACCTTATTTACATTAATTATGTTTACATTAGGTAATGGAAAAGTAGTTGTACTATTAATTATTGTACCGTAGACTTTTTTTGAAGGATTTGTTTGCTGCGAAAAGGCATTAATTGAAAGAGAAAAAAACAATAAAGCGACGAAATATCTCATGTACTAGTTTGAAAGTTTAAAAGTATAAAACTCTGCATAAAATTTTTCTCTTTATTGTAATTATTATCAGAAAATTAACAAAAACAAATTTTATAAATTAAGAATCCCAAACAACATTTTTATTGAAATGAAATTTGGGATTTATTATTATGTCAAAAAAAAGTTATTAACTTCTTCTAGGTCTTCTAGTTTTTGCCTCGTCAAACGAGCGACTTGCAGGACGGGTAGGAGTACCTTCAGAACGTCTTGATGGTCTTTCCTCTCTTTGAGCAGATCCAGGTTCTCTTCTTCTTTCACTTCTAAATCCACCTTCTTTTCTATCGCTTCTTGAGCTAAAACTACCGCTTCTAGAGGAACTGTTTCTATCTCCATCACGTCTTCCACCAAAACCGCCGCGTCTTTCACCACCAGAATTTCTTCCGTTATGATCGCGTCTTCCGCTGCTGCTTCCACCTTCGTTTTTAGAAATTTCTACATTGATGCGTCTTCCATTTAAGCTGTATCCATTAAGCACAGACATTACTTTGTCGGTATGTTCTCCATCGGTATTGAAAAAAGAGAAACCTTCTTTAACATCTACTTTAAACACATCATCTCGACCAAGTTCTAAAGTTTCTTTTAAGAAATCTTTAAGCTGCATCCAGTCAAAATCATCTCGTGCACCAATGTTCACAAAATATCTTACAGGATCACCAGCTCTTATTTCTCTTGGCTCAGAACCTCTTTCGCCACGATCGCCGCCTTTTTCACCCGATAGATCGCGTTTCTTTTTATAATAATTAATGAATCGGTTAAACTCAACCGATACCATTTTCTTAATTAATTCTTCTTTAGATAAGCCATCCAATACTTCATTGATTGCAGGAAGGTAGTTGTTAATTTCATGATCAACTTCAGTATCTTTAATTTTATTAGCTAAGTGTAACAATTGGATTTCGCAAATTTCCATTCCAGACGGAATTGTTTTTTCTTGAAATTTTTGTTGGATGATTCGTTCAATTGAAGCAATTTTACGAATCTCACTTTTAGTAATGATAACAATTGAAGTTCCAAGTTTTCCGGCACGTCCTGTTCTTCCAGAACGGTGGTTGTAGGTTTCAATTTCGTCAGGTAATTGATAATTAACCACGTGAGTAATATTATCAACGTCAATTCCACGAGCAGCAACATCGGTTGCAACCAACATTTGGATTTGTCTACCTCTAAATGATTTCATAACTCCGTCACGTTGTGCTTGAGATAAATCTCCATGCAACGCTGCCGCACTGTATCCATCTTCAATTAATTTTTCGGCAACGGCTTGAGTATCTCTTTTCGTTCTACAAAAAATTACTGAAAATATATCTGGATTAGCATCTGCTAATCTTTTTAATGCTTCATAACGGTCGCGAGCGTTTACACAATAAAATTCGTGTGAAACTGTAGCTGAACCTGAATTCTTACTTCCTACAGTTACTTCTGCAGGATCGTGCATAAATTTTTTTGCTATTCTTGCTACCTCTGTAGGCATAGTTGCAGAAAATAACCATGTACTTTTTTCATCTGGAGTATCAGATAATATAGATACTATATCTTCATAAAAACCCATATTTAACATCTCATCTGCTTCGTCAAGAATGCAAAAGTTGATGTTTTTTATGTTTACAAGACCTCTATTTATCATGTCTTGCATTCTACCAGGAGTAGCTACTATAATTTGAGCTCCTCTTTTAATTTCTCTTGCTTGTTCTGTAATACTAGCACCACCATAAACTGCAACTGTATGTAAACCCTTTACATATTTTGAGTATTGTTTAATTTCATTGGTTATTTGTAAGCAAAGTTCTCTTGTTGGAGATAAAATTAATGCTTGTGTGCTTCTGTCTTCAGCATCTAATTTTTGAATTAGCGGAAAACCAAAAGCTGCTGTTTTCCCTGTTCCTGTTTGTGCTAAAGCTACTAAGTCGGTGTTTTTTTCCAATAAGACTGGAATCGCTTTTTCCTGCACTTCTGACGGATTCTCAAATCCTAGATCCTTGATCGCCAGCAGTAACGACTCATTCAGACCTAATTGTTCAAATTTATTCATATTGTATTTTAAATTGGGTGCAAAGGTAGTTTTTAAATGCCATATAAACTAATTTGTTCTATATTGATTTTCAATTAGTTATAATTTGATTATAAAATTAAGCTTTTCACATCTAGTTAATAATGATGTGTTTTATTCAAAAATTATTTCAAAAAACATTTTATTTTAAATTTTTCAATTCATTATTCATTTTATCTATATTTAATTACATTTAATCGATTATTTTATATAATTATATTTTTTATCGACAATTAAAATCAATTTGTCGTTTTTTAAGTCAATTATCAGTTACTTGTTATT
>JBILNU010000010.1:0-28459 GCA_044374815.1 Flavobacterium sp. | reverse complement strand
AGTTGTAAATATAATCATAAAGATTAACTAAAATTTATGTTTTGTAAGAATAATCATTTTTACTTTTGCTAAAATTTTTATTTATGATTTTTCGCCTAGTGCTCTTTTTTACAATGGTTCTTATTTTAGAACTTTATGTATTTCAAGCAGTAAAAACTTTTACCAAAGTAAAATGGGTATTATGGAGTTATTTTATAATATCTCTCGGTGCAATTTTATTTATTGGTTACCAGTTTTCTAA
The DNA here is from genome assembly GCA_044374815.1 of Flavobacterium sp. Classification (GTDB taxonomy): domain Bacteria; phylum Bacteroidota; class Bacteroidia; order Flavobacteriales; family Flavobacteriaceae; genus Flavobacterium. Next base: position 28,218 of record JBILNU010000010.1, on the reverse strand, counting down.
ATTTGATCGTAGTGTTGGGCAAACCCAAATGTCTATGATAACATTAGGGCTATTGTTGCTGGTAGTATTGCCTAAAATTGTAATTACATTGATATTGTTTATAGAAGATGTTTATAGAGTTTTTTACGGAATATTAAATCGGTTTTCGAGTACTTCAAACACGACTACTTTTTTACCCGATAGAAGAAAATTTGTAAGTCAGATCGCTCTAGGCTTAGCAGCTATACCATTTACTTCTCTAATATACGGAATGACTTTAGGGAAATACAACTATAAGGTGATTACCCAACAAATATTTTTTCCTGATTTACCAGATGAATTTGATGGGTTTAAAATCACTCAAATTTCTGATGTTCATAGCGGTAGTTTTGATAATCCAGATAAGATTAATTATGCTATTGATTTGATTAACGAACAGGCATCAGATATGATTTTATTTACGGGGGATATTGTAAACACCCATGCTAAAGAAATGTTACCTTGGATTACAACTTTTAATAGAATTCGACCACATAAACATGGAAAATATTCGGTGTTAGGAAACCACGATTATGGTGAATATGTAGATTGGAAATCGGAAAAGGATAAAGAAGCCAATTTTAAAGCTATAAAAGAGTTGTATGGCAAAATTGGTTTCAACTTAATGCTAAATGAACACACCTACATTTCAAAAGGGGAAAGTAAAATTGTTGTTGTTGGAGTTGAAAATTGGGGAAGACACTTCAAGAAAGCAGGAGATTTAAATAAAGCTTCGGAAGGATTAACCCAAGAAGAATTTAAAATTTTGATGAGCCACGACCCAAGTCATTGGGATGCTGAGGTGAACAACCATCCGAAAGATTTTCATTTAACGCTTTCGGGTCACACCCATGGATTGCAATTCGGAATTGAAATTCCTGGGGTATTAAAATGGAGTCCAGCGCAATATGTTTATGAACAGTGGGCTGGTTTGTATGAAAAATCGGGCAAATATATCTATGTAAATCGTGGTTTTGGCTATCATGCTTACCCGGGTAGAGTTGGAATTATGCCTGAAATTACCGTAATTGAACTAAAAAAAGGTTAAAATTTAGTATAATTACTTAAAAATGCTACATTTGTACTATAATATTTCTTTTTTTAGCTAAAGAAAATAAAATATTTTGGTTTTATGTCAAAATTTGGAGAACTTATCAATGCTCAAGTTCCAGTGTTAATTGATTTTTACACCGAGTGGAATGAATCTTCTATTTCGATGCATCCTGTAATTAGAGATGTAGCGGCAGCACTAGGAGACAAAGCAAAAGTAATTAAAATTGATGTCGATAAAAATCAAGAATTGGCCGAGGCACTTCGCATTAAAGGACTACCAACTTTAATGATTTATAAGTCAGGTCAAATGATTTGGCGTCAATCGGGTGAGCTAGATGCCAATACCATTATTGGTTTGGTACAAGAACAAGTTTAGTTCAATACTTCGCAAACAAATCCTTTTTCTTTAATGAATTCTAAAGTTCTTGGCAATACATATTCCAAGTTCTTAAATCCTTTTATGCTATCGTGAAAAACGATAATACTGCCGCTTTTACAATTTTGTATTACATTTTCTAAGCACTCTTCGGGTGAAATCGATTGGTCGTAATCGGCACTAAGTACATCCCACATAATTATTTTGTACCCTTCATTTCTTAATATTTTAGATTGTGAGGGTTTGATTTTTCCGTAGGGTGGACGAAATAAGATGCATTTTCTAGTGCTCATTTTATTCAATTCGCATTCAAATAATTTAGCATTATCTACATAGTCAGCAGTTTTGGTTTTCAAGCCGTTTAAATGATTGAAAGTATGGTTCCCAACAACATGACCTTTTTTAATTATTTCTTGGTAAATCTCAGGATATTTTCTCAAGTTATCTCCGATGCAAAAGAAGGTTGCTCTAGCCTGGTATTGCTCTAATTTATTGAGCGTCCAGTTGGTGATTTCGGGAGTAGGACCATCATCAAAAGTTAAATAAATTTTATTTTCATTATTGGGAATATCCCAAATGTAATTTGAAAACAGCTTTTTTATTATCCAATGGGTTTTGATCCAACGTAGCTTCATTTTTCAAAAATAAATAAAAAAAATGCCAATAGGATTAGTATTGGCATATAATTAATGACGGATTATTTATTCGTTTTCGCGTTGAAATCTTGAAAAGCGGCCATTGCTTGCATTAAATTCTCCTCTGCTTTTGTTGTACAGTTCGATGTCACCATGTTCTTTAATTACTAGTAACAAACTTCTATATCGCTCAATTGCTCTTATAATGTCTTCGGCCATAAAACTTTGATCAGCAAAGCTAAAGGTGCTGTAATACAACAGTTCTTCCTTGTATTTATTCATTAATTTTCCAACTAATTCTCTAGCTTTTTCTTTCTGTCCAATTTCATAATAACCAGATACAAATGGCTCTAAAGTAAGGTAGTACCCATAATAATCAACATGAGTTTTTGTAACTGCGAGGTCAATTATTTTTTTGGCTTTGTCCAATTTACCTTCAGTAATTAATTGTTTTGTTAATCGAGAAAGGTTAGTTCTGTATGAAATAGCATTTCTTCTAGTTTCTGGGTCGTGGTATATTTTAGTACTTTCTCCGTTACCCCAAAACCAACGCATTGCCAAATTATACATTTTATCGGTGTCTATTCTTCCCATATCTGGGTAATCGTCTTCGTTTACTGGAGTTTTTATCGGAACTAATTTATATACCATTCCGTCCATTTGCAGGTAATCTTTCATCCATAAATAATCGTCATCACCAAAGCTTCCTGGACTAAAATAAATTGGACGCTTCCATTTGTTGTTATTTAATATATCCAACATGATCAAACGATTTTTGTATAATGCTCCGCCTTTAATATCAATATCAATGAATGGCACAATTGAATCATTTAATGACGGATTTACAATTTTGTTTGCAATCACATTATTTTTATTCACCTGAAAACGAACTTTATTCGTAGGGAAGAAATGCAAACGGTGGCCGCTCTCCATTTCTACTTGAGACAAGGTGTCTTCTCTTTTTCCAAATTCAATAAAATCTTTTAAATCCCAACGGCTATCTACTTTTTTGTTAAAAATAATTACATCGCGGTTGTCTGCCACATATTGTTGGTGGTTAAATGAAATTGGCAACCCATCCGATTTGTATGTTTTCATTTTCATTTGATCGATATACCAATCGGTCATTAATAAACTAGTACATACAATTTTTACATCGGTTCTATATCCTTCAATTTCTTGCGCATACCAAAGCGGGAAGGTGTCGTTATCTCCAATGGTAAATAATATTCCGTTTTGATCACAAGAATCTAGATAATTTTTAGCCATTGCAATAGCAGTATATTTTCCTGAACGGTCGTGGTCATCCCAGTTTTGAGTAGCCATTAATATTGGAGCAATCAGTAATGTTGCAGCAATAACTACTGGCCCCACCAATTTAGAGGCAACTTTTTCTTTAATCATTTCATAAATGGCATACACACCAAATCCTACCCACATTGCAAATACATAAAAAGAGCCTACTAGGGCATAATCTCTTTCACGTGGTTCAAACGGACGCTCGTTTAAGTATATTTTTAATGCTAATCCAGTAAATAAGAATAATACTAAAAGTACATAAAAACTTTTAAGATCTCTTTGCGCATGATACATCAAGCCCAATAATCCTATGAAGAAAGGGATGAAATAATAAAAGTTTCTTCCTTTGTTATTTAATACATCTGGACTAATGTGTTCTTGAGATCCTAGGTGAATTTCATCAATTGCTTTTATACCGCTCATCCAGTTTCCGTCAAGGTTGTCGTATCTTCCTTGGTTATCATTTTGTCTTCCAACAAAATTCCAAAGTAAATAGCGCCCATACATATAACCAAATTGGTATTCGATCATGAAACTTAAATTGGATAAAGTTGAAGGTTTTTCAACATCCAAATAATCGCCATAGGCTTTTAAGAAAGAAACATACCCTTCATTGTCTATTTTATGCGTGGCATAAGCTTGACGAAATTCAGCTACAATATCAATTAGTTCTTTTTCTTCTGAATAATCGGGTTTAATTGTAAATTTTGGTACTCCAGTAAAGTTGATATACCCTTGAATGTTTTCGGTACTCCACATTCTAGGTAAAATAGCTTTATGTGCATCATCGGTATTTTGCTCGGCATTTTTGTAATTATTTACAATTTCATATTTACCCGATTCATAATTTCTTTCGTAGTTAGGCGCTTTATCAATGTATGGATTGTTAGGATCTAAACCTGCAAAGGCATCGGTATATTGTGGTCCATAAAACAAAGGATTTACTCCATATTGCTCTCTGTTGTAGTAGGCTAAAACCTCAGCAGCATCGGATGGTTTGTTTTCATTAATAGGTGTATTGGCATTGGCACGAATCGGCAACATGATCCAAGTTGAGAATCCTATTAATAAAAATAGGATACATAATAATATGGTATTGGATGTTGGATGATTGTTAGCGCGCGTATATTTTAATCCAAAATAGAAAAAAGCTACAATAAGCAATACTGCTGTAATGGTTCCCGAATTAAATGGCAAGCCTATATTGTTTACCATAAATATTTCGATTTTTCCGAAGAAAGCTAAAGTGTATGGCAATAAGAGTTTGAAAATAAATAGTAAAACCGCAACAATTATCACATTTGCCAAAATGAAATTTGTAACTGTAATTTTCTTGTAGTTTTTAAAGAAATATAAAAATCCAATAGAAGGAATTGTTAATAAAGCCATAAAGTGGACTCCAAATGATAATCCTACAACTAAGCTAATTAATAGCAGCCATTTGTTTCCTTTTGGCTCGTGCATTTCTTGTTCCCATCTAAGTCCTAACCACAATAATAAGGCAATTAACAACATGGCCATGGCATATACTTCTGCTTCAACGGCGTTAAACCAAAAGCTATCCGAAAAAGTAAAGGTTAATGCGCCAACAAAAGAACTACCTAAAATTGCGATGCTGTTGTCTCTGTTAATTTCAGTGTAGGAAGAAACTATTTTTTTTAATAAAATGGTTGAAGACCAAAACATAAATAAAATAGTGAAAGCGCTTGAAATCACCGACATCATATTCACCATTAACGCTACGGTTTCTTTGCTGGTTGCAAACATGGCAAAAAAGGCGCCAAGCATTTGAAACAAAGGTGCCCCAGGAGGGTGTCCTACTTCAAGTTTTGCAGCAGTTGCAATATATTCTCCACAATCCCAAAAACTCATGGTAGGCTCTACCGTTAAGGAATAGGTAATTAATGCAATAGCAAAAGCACCCCAACCAGAAATGTTGTTCCACTTTTTAAAGTTAAATGTTGTCATATTTTAGGTCTTCTAAATTTACTTGCAAAGAAACTATTTTTTTATGTAAACTAGCATGGGTTAACATAATTTTCTAATAAAAGGGATTATAAAAAAACTGATTTAGACCTATATAGATAATGGATTAAAAATTATGTCCTTTTTTTGAATAATATTTTAGGAAATATTTGCTTTAAATGAAATTTATTATAAATTTGCACCCGCATTCACGCATATTGGTCTATGGTGTAATGGTAACACTACGGTTTTTGGTGCCGTCTTTCTAGGTTCGAGTCCTAGTAGACCAACAAAAAAACTCCTCAAGAAATTGAGGAGTTTTTTGTTTTATATAATTTGCCTACTAACAACTAAAAAAGCCCTCAACTGAGGGTTTTTTTATTGAAGAAAAATTCAATTAGATTTTAAAAGTTACTACTGGTCTTTTAGCGTGGTTTACTAGATCTTCGCTGATGCTTCCGTTAAAGAAGTGAGAAAGGCCTTTTCTTCCGTGTGTGCTCATCCCAATAAGGTCGGCATTGATGCTGTTTGCAAAATTTAAAATTCCTTTTTCAACATTAGATTCATTATAGATGTGAGTAATTGCTTTTTTTAAATCGAATCCTTTTAAGAAATTATCCATTGCTTCTTGAGCTACTCCAGTTGATTTAAAATCATTTGGGGTATTGATAGTTACTAAGTGAAGTGTGGCGTCAAATTTATTTGCAAAATTGACTACTTTGCTAAAGGGTGCTTTTATTTCTTCTGAAAAATCAGAAGCAAAAACAAAATCATTTACTTGGAAGTCTCCTTCATCTTGTTTTATAATTAATACAGGTACATCTGAGTTTCGCACAACTTTTTCAGCATTAGATCCGATAAACATTTCTTTATAGCCACTAGCTCCGTGTGATCCCATAACTATTAAATCAACATCATTTTTTTGACTGATATTTAATATTCCGTCAAATGCCATTTCAAACTGAATGATGTCAGAAACTTTAATGCCTTCTAAAAAATCAGAGTCCATTAATTCTTCTAATTTATTGATAGCGGCATTTTTAAAAAACATAATTTCCGGAATATCTCTACCTGAACCCAATGCATCACTTCCTTGGCTAGGTAGTTCTAACATGTGTAATAAGATGATTTCGCCATTATTTTTTTTCGCAATTTGAGCTGCTACTTTAAGGGCATTTTCTGCGCTTTTAGAAAAGTCGGTTGGGATTAGAATTTTTTTCATGATTGAAGATTTATTATTTTAATTATCATTTTATATACTAAATATTACATTAAATGTACAAAAAATATAAATGCCATTTATTTTATTATAAAATATTTTTATATATTTGCACCGTTATTAAACAATAAAGGTATAATGAGGGAAGCACTGCTTCCCTCTTTTTATAAATATTATGACATTTAAAGAGCAGGTAGAACAACAATTAAATAACAGTTTGTTAGAAAAGCCCAGTCTTTTTTTGATAGATATTTCAATTTCAGATAGTTATAAAATTGTTGTAACTTTGGACGGTGATAACGGAGTAACGCTTCAAGATTGTATCGATGTTACCAGAGCAATTGAAAGCAACTTAGATAGAGAAGCACAAGATTATTCTCTAGAAGTAGCCTCAGTTGGTGTAGGTTCTCCATTAAAGTTGGTAAGACAATATGTAAAAAATATTGGAAGAACTTTAATTGTAAAAACAAATGATACTACCATAGAAGCAGAGCTTACAGCAGCAGATGATGCTAAAATAGTGCTATCATGGGAGGCAAGAGAGCCAAAAAAAATTGGAAAAGGAAAAGAAACGGTTTTAAAAAATCAAGAAATACCCTATAACGAAATAAAACAAGCAGTTGTTACAGTAAATTTTAATTAATAGAATAGATGGAGAATATTGCATTAATCGACTCGTTCTCAGAGTTTAAAGACGATAAACTAATTGATAGAGTAACGCTTATGGCGATCTTAGAAGATGTTTTTAGAAACGCTTTAAAAAAGAAGTATGGTTCTGATGACAATTTTGATATCATCATAAATCCTGATAAAGGAGATATGGAAATTTGGAGAAGAAGAGTTATCGTTGCCGACGAAGATTTAGATTTAGAAAATGAGGAAATTACCTTAACTGAAGCTAGAAAAATTGAAGCCGATTTTGAAATTGGCGAAGAAGTTTCAGAAGAAGTTAAATTAATAGACTTAGGAAGAAGAGCTATTTTGGCATTACGCCAAAATCTTATTTCTAAGATTCATGAGCACGATAACAACAATCTTTACAAACAATTTAAAGATATTATCGGCGAAATATATACTGCCGAAGTACACCATGTGCGTCCAAGAGTTGTTATCTTAGTAGATGATGAAGGAAATGAAATTGTTTTACCAAAAGAAAAACAAATCCCTTCAGATTTCTTCCGTAAAGGAGACAATGTAAAAGGTATCATTGAAAGCGTTGAATTAAAAGGAAACAAACCTCAAATTATTATGTCTAGAACTGCTGAAGTTTTCTTAGAAAAATTATTTGAACAAGAAATTCCAGAGGTTTTTGACGGTTTAATTATGATTAAAAAAGTAGTAAGAATTCCTGGTGAAAAAGCAAAAGTAGCTGTTGATTCTTATGATGATCGAATTGATCCAGTTGGAGCATGTGTTGGTATGAAAGGTTCTCGTATTCATGGAATTGTTCGTGAATTAGGAAACGAAAATATTGATGTAATTAACTATACCACTAACCCTACCTTATTAATTTCTAGAGCTTTGAGTCCTGCAAAAGTATCTTCTGTTAAAATTAACGAAGAAACAAAACATGCAGAAGTGTTTTTAAAATTAGAAGAAGTTTCTAAAGCAATTGGTCGTGGAGGCCAAAATATTAAATTAGCAGGTCAATTATCAGGATACGAATTGGATGTAATTAGAGAAGGAAGCACCGTTGAAGATGACGATGTTGAATTAACAGAATTCTCTGATGAAATTGATGGTTGGATCATTGATGAGTTTGCAAAAATTGGTTTAGATACTGCAAGAAGTATCCTAAAACAAGACGTTGCAGACTTAGCCAGAAGAACAGATCTTGAAGAAGAAACAATTCATGAAGTAATGCGCATATTGAAAGAAGAGTTTGAGGACTAATTTTTCACTAATATAAATAAGAATTTATAAAAGATTTTATGTCTGAAGAAAGAAATATTAGAATAAACAAAGTTTTAAGGGAGTTAAACATTTCCTTAGATAGAGCTGTCGATTATCTTAAGGATAAAGGTATCGCAATTGATGCTAATCCAAACGCTAAGATATCAAGCAATGAATTTGATATTCTACAAAATCAATTTGCCGGAGATAAAGGCAATAAAGAAGCTTCTAAAGGAATTAGCGAGGAAATTAAGAAGGAGAAAGAAGCACTTCGTCTAGAAAGAGAAAAAGAAATCGAAGACAAGAGAAAGCTAGAAGAGGAACGCACCATTGAAGTGATTAAAGCTAAAACGGTAGTTACAGGCCCAAAACAAATCGGTAAAATTGATTTAAATCAAAAAGCAGTTGCTCCATCAAAATCAGAATCAGACAAAAAAACTGCTACTAAAAAATCAGAAACGGTAAGTGAAAAAAAAGCTGTCGAGAAAGAAACTCCTGCACTAAATAAAGTAGAGGCAGTTGAGGAATTAGATGAAACACATGCTACACAATATCAAAATCTAACAGGTCCAGTATTAACAGGTCAAAAAATTGATTTAGCTCAATTTAATAAACCAAAGAAAAAAGAGGAAACTCCAAAAATTAATAGTGGAAGTAAGTTAGATGCAAATAAAAATAAGCGTAAAAGAATTCCGCCAAAACCAGGTGAAGCTCGTCCTATAAATCCAGGAGCTCCAGGTGGAGCAAATAGACCAGCTGGCCTAGGAGGAAATAAATTTACCGCAAATAAACCTGGTAGTGGAGGTTTCCAAAAAGGAAATAGACCTGCAATTGTTCAAAAAGTGGAGCCTACCGAAGAAGAGGTTAAAAACCAAATTAAAGAAACACTAGAAAGACTGCAAGGGAAAGGAAATAAATCTAAAGCAGCTAAGTACAGAAGGGACAAAAGAGACACCCACCGTCAACGTACAGATGAGGAACAAAGAGCTATTGAAGAAGGAAGTAAAACTATTAAAGTTACTGAATTTGTTACAGTAGGTGAGGTAGCCTCAATGATGGATGTGCCAATTACTAAAGTTATTGGAGCTTGTATGTCTCTAGGAATCATGGTTACCATGAATCAACGATTGGACGCTGAGACACTTTCAATTGTTGCAGATGAGTTTGGTTATGAAGTTGAATTCATTACTACCGATATTGAAGAAGCAATAGAAGTTGTAGAAGATAGAGAAGAAGACTTGGTTACTCGCGCTCCTATTGTTACAGTTATGGGTCATGTCGACCACGGTAAAACCTCCTTATTGGATTATATCCGTAAAGAAAATGTAATTGCTGGAGAATCAGGAGGAATTACACAACATATTGGTGCATATGCAGTACAATTAGACAACGGACAAAAAATCACATTCCTTGATACACCGGGTCACGAAGCGTTTACCGCAATGCGTGCTCGTGGTGCTCAAGTTACCGATATTGCTATTATTGTTGCTGCTGCCGATGATGACATCATGCCTCAAACTAAAGAAGCTATTGCTCACGCCCAAGCAGCAGGAGTTCCAATGATTTTTGCTATTAACAAAATTGATAAACCAGCAGCTAATCCAGAAAAAATTAAAGAACAATTAGCAGGAATGAATTTACTTGTTGAAGATTGGGGCGGAAAATACCAATCTCAAGATATTTCTGCAAAAGTTGGTACAGGGATAAAAGAACTTCTAGAAAAAGTATTATTAGAAGCCGAGTTATTAGAATTAAAAGCCAATCCAAATAAACCTGCAGTAGGTACAGTTGTAGAAGCGCAATTGGATAAAGGTAGAGGATATGTTTCAACTATATTAGTACAAGCAGGTACATTAAAAGTAGGAGATTATGTTTTAGCAGGTAAAAATCATGGTAAAGTTAAAGCTATGCATGATGAAAGAGGAAATAATATTTTAGTTGCAGGTCCAGCTACACCAATATCTATATTAGGTCTTGATGGCGCGCCAACAGCAGGAGATAAATTTAATGTTTTTGAAGACGAAAGAGAAGCAAAACAAATTGCTGCTAAGCGCACCCAATTAATGCGTGAACAATCGGTTCGTACACAAAAACACATTACCCTTGCAGAGATAGGTCGTCGTATTGCTTTAGGACAATTTAAAGAATTGAACATTATCCTTAAAGGAGATGTGGACGGATCTGTTGAAGCATTATCTGATTCCTTCTTGAAATTATCTACCGAAGAAATTCAAATCAATATTATTCATAAAGGAGTTGGAGCAATTACAGAAACAGATGTTATGTTGGCTTCTGCATCCGATGCGATTATTATCGGATTTAATGTGCGTCCTGCTGGAAATGCAAGACAACTTGCAGATAAAGAAGAAATCGATATCCGTAATTACTCGATCATCTACGATGCAATTGATGACTTGAAAGATGCAATGGAAGGCATGTTATCGCCAGTAATGAAAGAAGAAATTACAGGTACAGCCGAAATTAGAGAAACTTTCAAAATCTCGAAAGTGGGAACTATTGCGGGATGTATGGTTACCGATGGTAAAATATTTAGAAACTCTAGAGTTCGAATCATCCGTGAAGGAGTTGTTGTTTTCACCGGTGAGCTTACTGCATTAAAACGATTTAAAGATGATGTAAAAGAAGTTGCAAAAGGTTACGATTGCGGTATTCAAATTAAAAACTACAACGACATCGAACAGTTAGATATCATTGAAGCTTTCCAAGAAGTTGAGGTGAAGAAAAAACTGAAATAATTTTAAGAATAAGATAAAAAATCCCGAGCAATCGGGATTTTTTAGTTTTATTTATTTGGTTTAATAATGATTGCGTTAGGATATTTTTTCTTTAAAATATTTAAATTCCTTTCGGCTTCAATTCGAGTTTTAAAATTACCCACCCAAACCTTGTACATAGGAGTGCTAAAAACTATAGTAGCATCATACTCTTTATTGTCTTTTTTAAACTGAATCAAGATTTTTTTTGACTCTTCACTTGAGCCATTAAAAATTTGAATTTTAAATGGATTATTGATTGTAATTGAGGAATTTACTTTTCTTTTTTCAGCTAATAATTGTTCAATTTTTGGATCTTGCTTTACCGTAATTTCTTGAGCAATTAATGTGTTAAAATTTATAAATATTAGAAAAATATAAATGCACTTTGAATGGTTAATTTTTGTTATCAAACTCATAATTAATTGATTTTAATGCAAATGTAAAACTTCTCAAAAGAAATAAAACTCTTTTATTATTTAGAATTAGTATAAATTATAAATTAAGATATTTTTGGGTTTTGTGAATAGTTCTTATATTGTATTTTTGCTCAAGTTTTTAAAAAAGTGAATTTGGTTTTATTTGCAAAAAAATCATTCATTATTTAGTCGATAATCATTTTATAAATATGAAAAAAGTGGGTAACCATAATTCGATTTCCAGAATTTATTCATTTGGGTTAGCTTTATTGCTAACGATCTCCTTGTCAACATTCGCGCAAACAGCAGCTCCTGCAGCTACTACACCAGCAGCTCCTGCAGCTGATGCTACTGCAATGAAAGCTGATGCAGCTCCTGCAGCAGGAGGAGCAGATGCAGTAAAAGGAAAAGAATTATTCAACACAAATTGTGCAGCATGTCACAATTTAGACAAGGCTATGACAGGTCCAGCTCTTAGAGGAGTTTCGGGTCGTCATAAAAAAGAATGGCTTTATAGTTGGATAAAAAATAGCTCTGCCTTAATTAAATCTGGTGATGCAGCTGCAGTTAAACTTTGGGAGCAATATAAGCCTTCTGTGATGACTGCTTTTCCTCAATTATCAAATACCGATATAGATAATATCATAGCGTATACCGATGAGGTTAAAGCAGAAGTACCTGTAGCAGCAGCAGCTACTCCTGGTACAACTACTGCAAACGAAGGCGGAATTTCAAATGATATTATTCTTGGTGCACTATCTTTAGTAATGTTAATGTTGGTAATTATGTTGTTCTTAGTTAACAATGTATTAACTAAAATTGCTAAAGCTAACGGAATTGAAGTAGCAAAAAAGGAGGCAACATTACCTATTTGGAAAGCATTTGCAAGAAACCAATTTTTAATGGTAGTATCTGCAATAGTATTTCTATTAGGAAGTGCTTATTTCATGTATGGATTCTTCATGCAAGTTGGTGTTGATCAAGATTATGCGCCAATTCAACCAATTCATTATTCACACCGTATTCACGCTGGAAACAATAAAATAGATTGTAAATACTGTCACTCTTCTGCAAGAGTAAGTAAAAATGCTGGAATTCCTTCTTTGAATATTTGTATGAATTGTCATAAAAATATTTCAGAAGTTTCAGATACAACTTCAACTGTAGATGGACATACCAAAGCATTTTATGATAATGAAATCAAAAAATTATATACTGCAGTGGGTTGGGATGGCACAAAATATACTGGAAAAACACAACCAGTTAAATGGGTAAGAATTCATAATTTACCAGACTTTGCTTATTTCAATCACTCTCAACACGTAACTGTTGCAGGTATTGAGTGTCAAAAATGTCATGGACCTGTTCAAACCTACGAAGTACAAAAACAATTTGCTCCATTAACAATGGGATGGTGTATTGATTGCCACCGTCAAACCGAAGTTAAAATGGAAGGAAATGCTTACTACGATAAAATTCACAAAGAACTTTCTAAAAAATATGGTGTAGACAAATTAACTGCAGCACAAATGGGAGGTTTAGAGTGTGGTAAGTGTCACTATTAATCAAATTATTAAGATCTAATATATATATATACGATGTCATCTAACAAAAAATACTGGAAAAGTGTTGAGGAACTAAACGAAAATAGTTCTATTGTTGAGACGCTAAGAAATAATGAATTTATTGAAGAAATTCCAACTTCAGACTTTCTTTCAGATAAAGATTCATTAGCTTCTTCATCAACTACTCGTCGTGATTTCTTAAAGTACGTTGGTTTTACCACTGCTGCTGCATCCCTAGCTGCATGTGAAGGACCCGTTCACAAATCAATTCCTTATGTGGTACAACCAGATACAATCATTCCTGGTGTTGCAGATTTTTATGCAACTACTATGTTTGATGGTTTTGATTTTGCAAATCTTTTAGTAAAAACAAGAGAAGGTCGTCCAATTAAAATTGAAAACAATACTATCGAAGGAGCTAAGTTTGCTGCAAATGCAAGAGTACATGCTTCGGTATTGTCTTTATATGATAGTATGCGTCTTAAATCTCCAAAAATGGATGCTAAATCAGCAACTTGGAGTGAAGTAAATGCAGCAATCAAAGCAAGTTTGGCAGAAGCTAAAGGAGCTGGAAAGCAAGTGGTATTATTAACCAATACTTTAGCGAGTCCTTCTTCTGAAAGATTAATTGCAGATTTCATTGCAAAAAATCCTACTGCAAAACATGTTGTTTATGATGCCGTTTCAGAATCTGCGGCTTTAGATGCATTTGAAGCAGTTTATGGCGAAAGAGCTTTAGCTGATTATGATTTTTCTAAAGCAAATACAATCGTTGCTCTTGATGCCGATTTCCTAGGAGACTGGCAAGGTGGAAGCTATGATGCAGGTTATGCAAAAGGAAGAGTACCTCAAGCGGGTAAAATGTCTAAGCACTATCAATTTGAAGCAAACATGACACTTTCGGGTGCTGCTGCAGATAAAAGAGTGCCAATGACAATTGCTAATCAAAAACAAGCATTAGTAAAAATATATAATATAGTTTCAGGCGCTTCTGTTGCAACAGGAAAAATTGAAAATGAAGCAGAAGTTGTAAAAGCTGCCAATCAGTTGAAAGCTGCAGGAAGTAAAGGACTTCTAGTTTCTGGAATTCAAGATAAAAACGCTCAATTATTAGTTATCGCAATTAATCAAGTTTTAAAAAGCGACGCTTTAGCAACAGCTGGAGCAAGATTAATTCGTCAAGGATCTAATGAAAAAGTTGCGCAATTAATTGCAGATATGAATGCTGGATCGGTTCACACTTTAATTATGAGTGGTGTAAATCCAGTTTATACTTTGGCAAACAGCAGCTCTTTTGTTGCGGGTCTTAAAAAAGTAAAAACATCAGTTGCCTTCTCTATTAAAGAAGATGAAACTGCAGAAGTAGTTAAAATTGCTGCTGCTGCACCTCATTATTTAGAGTCATGGAACGATCATACCTTAACTAAAGGAACTTATTCTTTGGTTCAACCAACAATCCGACCTTTATTCAATACCAAACAATTTCAAGAAGCTTTAATGACTTGGAATGGTATTGCAGGTACGTATTATGATTATGTAAAAGCTACTTCAGCATCATTTATTGCAGGAAGTACTTGGAATAAAGTGTTACACGATGGATTAGTTTTTTCTGGAACTACTGCAATTGCAGGGGGTACCGCTGATTATAGTGGTGCAGCTGCTGCTTTAGCAAAAGCGACTTCTTCTAAAGACTTTGAATTAGTATTGTATACTAAAACAGGTTTAGGAGATGGTCAACAAGCTAACAATCCATGGTTACAAGAGTTCCCAGATCCAATTACAAGAGTATCTTGGGACAATTATGTTACAGTTTCACAAGCTGACGCTGCTACTTTATCTTTAGAGAATAAAATTGTTGCAAATGGTGGTCTTAACGGAAGTTATGCTACATTAACAGTTAATGGAGTAAAATTAGAAAATGTTCCAGTAATTGTGCAACCAGGTCAAGCTAAAGGAACTTTAGGTTTAGCACTTGGATATGGTAAAAAAGCTTCATTAAAAGAAGAAATGCAAGTAGGGGTTAATGCTTACTTGTTATACAATAACTTTAATAATGTACAATCAGCTACACTTTCTAAAGCTAGTGGAGAACATGAGTTTGCTTGTGTTCAATCACAAAAAACGTTAATGGGTAGAGGTGATATTGTTAAAGAAACAACACTTGAAATTTTCAATACTAAAGATGCTAAAGAATGGAATCCAGTTCCTGTGGTTTCTTTAGATCACAAAGAAGTAGAAGCTACTAAAGTAGATTTATGGGAATCATTTGATCGTTCAATCGGACATCACTTTAACTTATCAATCGACTTAAATGCTTGTACTGGTTGTGGGGCTTGCGTTATTGCTTGTCATGCTGAAAATAATGTGCCAGTTGTAGGTAAATCAGAAGTTAGAAGAAGTCGTGATATGCACTGGTTGCGTATTGATAGATATTATTCATCTGAAGATACTTTTGCTGGAGATAATGAGAAAAAAGAAAACTTTGACGGATTATTTGGAGATAAAGGTTCACTAGGAGGATTTGGAAGCATGGAAAATCCTGCGGATAATCCACAAGTAGCATTCCAACCAGTAATGTGTCAACATTGTAACCACGCACCATGTGAAACTGTTTGCCCAGTTGCAGCTACTTCTCACGGTCGTCAAGGTCAAAACCAAATGGCATACAACAGATGTGTAGGTACCCGATACTGTGCTAACAACTGTCCGTATAAAGTTCGTCGTTTTAACTGGTTCTTATACAATAATAACAGTGAATTTGATTTCCACATGAATGATGATTTAGGTCGTATGGTTATCAATCCAGATGTAAACGTTCGTTCTCGTGGGGTTATGGAAAAATGTTCTATGTGTATCCAAATGACACAAAAAACTATTCTAGATGCAAAACGAGATGGAAGAGAAATAAAAGATGGTGAATTCCAAACCGCTTGTTCAAATGCTTGTTCTACTGGAGCAATGAAATTTGGAGATGTAAATGATAAAGAATCTAATGTTGCTAAGTTATCTGAAGACAAAAGAATGTATCATTTATTAGAGCATGTTGGAACTAAACCGAACGTTTTCTACCACGTAAAAGTTAGAAATACCTAGTATAAAAAGAATTATTAAGAAACAATATAAAGGATTATGTCGTCTCACTACGAAGCACCCATTAGAAAACCATTAGTCATAGGTGATAAAAATTATCACGATGTGACTGTAGATGTTGCTGCACCAGTTGAAGGAAGAGCAAACAAACAATGGTGGACCGTTTTTTCAATCGCATTAGCAGCTTTCCTTTGGGGAATAGGTTGTATCGTTTATACTATATCTACTGGAATTGGTTCTTGGGGACTAAACAAAACAGTAGGATGGGCTTGGGATATCACCAATTTCGTTTGGTGGGTTGGTATTGGTCACGCAGGAACCTTAATTTCTGCAGTACTTTTACTTTTCCGTCAACGTTGGAGAATGGCTATTAACCGTTCTGCGGAGGCAATGACCATCTTCTCGGTGATACAAGCAGGATTGTTCCCAATTATTCACATGGGTCGACCATGGTTGGCTTATTGGGTAGTTCCAATTCCTAATCAATTTGGTTCCCTATGGGTTAACTTTAACTCTCCATTACTTTGGGACGTATTTGCAATCTCAACCTACCTTTCGGTATCATTAGTATTCTGGTGGACTGGTTTACTTCCTGATTTCGCTATGTTAAGAGATAGAGCTGTAACTCCATTTACTAAAAAAATATATTCTATTTTAAGTTTTGGATGGAGCGGTAGAGCTAAAGATTGGCAACGTTTTGAAGAAGTATCTTTAGTACTTGCAGGATTAGCTACTCCACTGGTACTTTCGGTACATACCATTGTATCTATGGACTTTGCTACTTCTGTTGTACCAGGATGGCATACCACAATTTTCCCTCCTTACTTCGTTGCAGGAGCAGTATTCTCAGGATTTGCAATGGTAAATACCTTGTTGATCATTATGAGAAAAGTATCTAATCTTGAAGCTTACATCACGATTCAACACATCGAATTAATGAACATTGTAATCATGATTACAGGTTCTATTGTAGGGGTTGCCTATATTACAGAATTATTTGTAGCATGGTACTCTGGTGTAGAATACGAACAATATGCTTTCTTAAATAGAGCTACTGGTCCATACTGGTGGGCATACTGGTCAATGATGACTTGTAATGTATTTTCTCCGCAATTCATGTGGTCTAAAAAATTAAGAACAAGTATCATGTTCTCATTTATCATCTCAATTGTAGTAAATATCGGTATGTGGTTTGAGCGTTTTGTAATTATCGTTACCTCTTTACACAGAGATTACCTTCCGTCTTCTTGGACGATGTTCTCTCCTACATTTATTGATATTGGTATTTTTACTGGTACTATAGGATTCTTCTTTGTATTATTCTTATTATATGCTAGAACATTCCCAGTAATTGCTCAAGCAGAGGTGAAAACAATCTTGAAATCATCAGGAGAAAATTACAAAAGAGAAAGAGAAAAAAATAATCATTCAGATAAACATTAATAGTTGTTATGAGTAGTAATAAATTTATACACGCTATATACAATGATGATGATATTTTAATGGATGCTGTTAAGCAAACCAGAGAAGCTCACCATCATATTGAAGAGGTATTTACTCCATTTCCGGTTCACGGATTGGATAAAGCAATGGGATTACCATCCACACGATTAGCTATTTGTGCTTTTATCTATGGATGTATTGGAATTACTGTAGCAACTACCATGATGGATTACATTATGATTCAAGATTGGCCACAAGATATTGGTGGAAAACCAAGCATGAGTTACATTCAAAACATGCCATCATTTGTTCCTGTTATGTTTGAGATGACTGTATTTTTTGCAGCACACTTAATGGTAATTACTTTCTATATGAGAAGTAAATTATGGCCTTTTAAACAAGCTGAAAATCCAGATGTAAGAACTACAGATGACCATTTCTTGATGGAAGTTGCTGTAAATGATAATGAAAAAGAACTAACTACTTTCTTGAAAAAAACAGGAGCTGTAGAAGTTAAAGTAATTGAAAAGAACTAAACAGACATGAAAAGTTTATTAAAAATAGCATTAGTATTAGGAATAGTAATTTCCTTTTCTTCTTGTAAGGATAATGGAGCTCCTAATTATCAATACATGCCAAACATGTATGAATCGGTTGCTTATGAAACCTATTCAGAATCATCAGCATTTAATTCTCCAAATGGTTTACAAGGAAAAGAAGGTCAATTGCCTCCTGTAGGAACAGTAAAAAGAGGTTACGTACCCTATGAATTTCCAAATACTCCAGAGGCATATAATGCAGTTAAGGCTGCTAACATAGCTTCTCCATTAGATCCTTCAAAAATTGATATGAAAAAAGCAGAAGAGCTTTATAATATCTATTGTGCAATTTGTCACGGAACAGCAGGTGATGGTAAAGGATATTTAGTTACCCAAGGTAAATACCTGGGAGTTCCTAGTTATGCTGATAGAGTAATTAATCAAGGAAGTATTAATCATGTAATTAATTACGGATTAAATTCTATGGGTTCCTATGCCAATCAATTAGACCAACAAGAGCGTTGGATGGTTGCTGCTTATGTAATGCAACTAAAAGGACAATTATAATACTTGAACAAACAGATTCTTATAGATATGTATACAATTTCAAAAAAATTAAAAACCACAGCACTTATTCTAATGACTTTAGGATTAGTAGGTATTGTGTATGGGTTTTTAACTGCGCCAAAAACTTTAGAAGAAGTAGAAGCAATTATTGCTGCTAGCCATCATGAAGGACATAATGCAGAAACAGTAAAAGAAGACACTAAAGCTGTTGCTATGCCAACTTCACATGCAACACATGCAGAAGCAGTTGCAACAAAAGATACTACAGCTGTAATACATGATACTTTAGTTGCAGCGGTTGACACTGCTAAAACTGAAGAAGTT
This sequence comes from Flavobacterium sp., assembly GCA_044374815.1. Classification (GTDB taxonomy): domain Bacteria; phylum Bacteroidota; class Bacteroidia; order Flavobacteriales; family Flavobacteriaceae; genus Flavobacterium. Next base: position 9,039 of record JBILNU010000010.1, on the reverse strand, counting down.
GCAGTAGAAAAAGCTGCTACTCACCATGAGAGTGCAGAAGAATTGGCAAAAGAAAAAGAAGAGCATGCAGAACATGTATTGCACCAATTGCAAAATAAACCTTGGGCTGCTTTGTATGTAGCTTGTATTTTCTTCATGTTAGTTTCACTTGGAGTACTTGTATTTTATGCAATTCAACAAGTTGCTCAAGCAGGATGGTCTCCAGTTTTATTCAGAGTTATGCAGGCAATTACGGCTTATCTTCCAGTTGGATCTGTAATTTTCTTTATATTATTGTTCGTTACGGGAATGCATTTATTTGAATCAAATCATTTATTTGCATGGATGGCAGAAGGAATTACAGAAAAAGGAAATCCAAATTATGATGAAATTATTGCTGGTAAATCAGGGTATTTGAATTTTGCATTTTGGATCTCTAGAGCTGCAATCTTTTTATTAGGGTGGAATTTATACCGTTATATTTCTAGAAAAAATTGTTTAGCTCAAGATGAAGCAAATGACAATACTTTCTACAAAAAGAACTTTAAATTATCAGCTGGATTCTTAGTATTCTTTATTGTTTCTGAATCTATTATGTCATGGGACTGGTTAATGTCTTTTGACCCTCATTGGTTCAGTACCTTATTTGGATGGTATGTATTTGCAAGTTTCTTTGTAAGTGGAATTACTACTATTTCAATGATAACTTTATATTTAAAATCAAAAGGTTATTTAGAACATGTAAATTCAAGCCATATACATGATTTATCTAAATTCATGTTTGGATTAAGTGTTTTCTGGACTTATTTATGGTTCTCTCAATTTATGTTAATTTGGTATGCTAATATCCCAGAAGAAGTTACATACTTTAAAACAAGAATTGATTTATACACATTACCATTTTGGGGCGCTGTTGTAATGAACTTTGTATTTCCATTGTTAGTTCTTATCAATACCGATTTCAAACGAGTAGCTCCAATCATTGTTGGTGCAGGTATTGTAATTTTGTGCGGACACTATATTGATTTCTTTAATATGGTTATGCCTGCTACAGTTGGAGACCAATGGTTTATTGGTGTGTCCGAAATTTCATCTGTTTTATTCTTTTTAGGATTGTTTATTTTTGTTGTATTTACTGCTTTAACTAAAGCACCACTTACACCAAAACGTAACCCGTTTATAGAAGAAAGTAAACATTTTCATTATTAATATTTAAAGTAAACAACAAATGACGAGTTTATTAGTAATTCTTGTTTTAGTTTTATTATCTGTTGCTTTATGGCAGCTAACTAAAATTTTTGATTTAACTCAAGTAGGCAAAAAAGGAGAAGAGTCTCTTGTAGCCGATGATAACGACAATAAAGTTAATGGGTATTTATCTTTCGCCTTTTTAGCGTTCATTTATTTAATAACAATATATTGTTTTGCGTATTATGGAAAATTTCCTTTAATGAGTAATTCAGCTTCAGTTCATGGTAAAGAGGTTGATCAATTAATGTGGGTTTCCATGATCCTAATTTTCATTGTTCAAACAATTACTCAAGCATTGTTATTTTACTTTTCATACAAATACAGAGGTAGAAAAGGTCAAGTTGCTACTTATTTTTCTGACAACAATAAATTAGAATTTATTTGGAGCTCTATTCCAGCTATAGTTTTAGCAGTTCTAATTTTCTTCGGATTATTTACATGGAATGACATTATGTTCATTAATGAAAAAGTTGAAAAACCAATTGTAATCGAAATTTACGCCCAACAATTTAAATGGACGGCTAGATATTCTGGCGCAGATAATGTATTAGGAAAAGCAAATGTTCGTTTAATTGAAGGAGTAAATACATTAGGAGTTGATCTTTCTGATCCAAATGCTCAAGATGATATTGTAACAGATGAATTACACCTACCAAAAGGAAAGAAAGTTATTTTCAAAATACGTTCTCAAGATGTATTGCACTCAATGTATATGCCTCACTTTAGAGCGCAAATGAATTGTGTTCCTGGTATGGTAACTCAATTTGCTTTTATCCCATCAATGACAACAGAAGAGATGAGAGAAACCCCAGAAATGATTGAAAAAGTAGCAAATATCAATAAAATTAGAGAAGAAAATAGTATAGCTTTAGTTGCAGAAGGTAAAACAGCTTTAGATCCTTATACTTTTGACTTTTTATTGTTATGTAACAAAATTTGTGGAGCTTCTCACTATAACATGCAAATGAAAGTGGTGGTAGATACTCCTGAAGATTACAAAAAATGGTTAGCTGGCAAAACCTCTTTAGTAAAATCTGTTAAAGAAGAGCAAGCTGCTAAGGATGCTGAAAAAAATCCAGTAATTAAAGATACCACAGCAGTAAAAGTTGACACTACATTAGTAGCTGCTGCATCAATGAAATAATAAAAATTATATATTTTATATACTATGAGTCACGCACACGATAATCACGCAATAGATCACCACGACGATCACCACGAACACCACCATAAAGACACGTTTATTACTAAATATATTTTTAGTATAGACCATAAGATGATTGCTAAACAATACTTGCTTACAGGTATTTTTATGGGAATTATTGGTGTTGGAATGTCTTTGCTTTTTAGACTTCAATTAGCTTGGCCAGAACAATCTTTTAAAGTATTTAGTTTCTTTTTAGGAGAAAGAATGGCTCCAGGAGGAGTAATGACTAATGAGGCTTACCTATCATTAATTACAATTCACGGAACCATTATGGTGTTTTTTGTACTTACTGCCGCACTGAGTGGTACCTTTAGCAACCTGTTAATTCCATTACAGCTAGGAGCTCGAGATATGGCTTCTGGGTTATTAAATATGATATCCTATTGGTTGTTTTTCTTATCCAGTGTTATAATGGTATGGTCTCTATTTGTAGAGTCAGGTCCAGCATCTGCAGGATGGACAATATATCCACCATTAAGTGCATTACCACAAGCAATATCAGGATCTGGAATGGGAATGACGCTTTGGTTGGTTTCTATGGCGATATTCATTGCTGCTTCCTTATTAGGATCATTAAATTATATCGTAACGGTTATCAATTTAAGAACTAAAGGGATGTCTTTAACAAGAATGCCACTTACTATTTGGGCTTTCTTTATTACAGCTGTAATCGGAGTTATTTCTTTCCCAGTATTATTATCTGCAGCTCTATTATTAATAATGGATAGAAGTTTTGGTACTTCCTTCTTCTTATCAGACATTTATTTGGCAGGTGAAGTATTAAATTACCAAGGTGGTTCTCCAGTATTATTTGAGCATTTATTTTGGTTCTTAGGTCACCCAGAAGTTTATATCATTCTTTTACCTGCATTGGGAATTACCTCTGAAGTTATTGCTACTAACTCTCGTAAGCCAATCTTTGGATACAGAGCGATGATTATGTCTATTTTGGCAATTGCATTCTTATCTACAATCGTTTGGGGACACCACATGTTTATTTCGGGTATGAATCCGTTCTTAGGTTCTGTATTTACCTTTACGACTTTATTAATTGCAATTCCTTCTGCAGTAAAAGCATTTAACTATATTACTACTTTATGGAAAGGTAACTTGCAATTAAATCCTGCTATGTTATTTTCTATCGGATTGGTTTCAACTTTCATCACCGGAGGTTTAACTGGAATCATCTTAGGAGATAGTACTTTAGATATTAACGTTCACGATACGTATTTCGTTGTAGCGCACTTCCACTTAGTAATGGGTATTTCTGCTCTTTACGGAATGTTCGCTGGAATCTACCACTGGTTCCCTAAAATGTTCGGTAGAATGTTAAATAAAACATTAGGATACGTTCACTTTTGGGTAACTGCAGTTTGTGCTTACGGCGTATTCTTCCCAATGCACTTTATTGGTATGGCAGGTCTTCCAAGAAGATATTATGAAAATACAAACTTCCCATTATTTGATGATTTACAAGACGTGAATGTACTAATCACTACTTTCGCAATCGTTGGTGGAGTTTTTCAATTAGTATTTTTATATAACTTCTTTAGTAGTATATTCTACGGAAAAAGAACAGTTCAAAATCCATGGAGATCAAATACTTTAGAGTGGACTGCTCCAATTGAGCACATGCACGGTAACTGGCCAGGAGAAATTCCTGAAGTTCACAGATGGCCATACGATTACAGTAAGCCAGGTCACGATGAAGATTTTGTACCTCAAAATGTTCCAATGAAACCAGGTGAAGAAGAATTACACCACTAATAGATAAAAATAGATTAAAACGCCTCTCCAATCGAGAGGCGTTTTAATTTACTATAACTTTGTTATATTTGTAGTATGAACGAAAATTTAGATCCATCCAATTCAAATTATAACGCAGAGGAACTCGACCTTGAAAAAAAGTTGCGTCCGCTTTCTTTTGACGATTTTTCTGGTCAAGACCAGGTTTTAGATAATTTGAAAGTTTTTGTGGCTGCAGCCAATCAACGAAATGAAGCGTTGGATCATACCTTGTTTCACGGCCCTCCCGGATTAGGGAAAACTACCTTGGCCAACATATTGGCAAACGAACTTGGAGTAGGAATTAAAATCACTTCAGGGCCCGTTTTAGATAAGCCTGGTGATTTAGCAGGATTGCTTACCAATTTAGAAGAGCGCGATGTGCTTTTTATTGATGAAATTCATCGTTTGAGCCCTGTTGTAGAAGAATATTTATATTCGGCCATGGAAGACTTTAAAATCGATATTATGATTGAATCAGGGCCTAATGCAAGAACCGTTCAATTGAATCTAAATCCGTTTACTCTAGTGGGCGCTACTACGCGTTCTGGATTACTTACGGCTCCTATGCGTGCACGTTTCGGAATCCAAAGCAGATTACAATATTATAACACCGAATTATTAACGACCATAGTTCAGCGCAGTTCTTCAATTTTAAAGATGCCCATTTCAATGGAAGCAGCTATCGAAATTGCTGGAAGAAGTCGGGGAACACCTCGTATTGCCAATGCATTATTAAGACGGGTTCGTGATTTTGCCCAAATAAAAGGGAATGGTAAAATTGATATTGAAATTGCTAAATATTCGTTGCAAGCTTTACATGTAGATGCGCATGGACTGGATGAAATGGATAATAAAATATTGAATACTATTATCGATAAGTTTAAAGGAGGTCCTGTTGGATTGTCAACTTTAGCAACTGCCGTTTCTGAAAGTGGAGAAACTATTGAGGAAGTTTATGAACCCTTTTTAATTCAAGAAGGTTTTATTGTAAGAACACCAAGAGGAAGAGAAGTTACCGAAAAAGCCTACAAGCATTTAGGCAAAATTAACACCAATATTCAAGGCGGATTGTTTTAATTTTTTAAAAGGTTAGAAGACTGAAGTTAGAAGTTAGTGACCCCAAATCTTTAATTTTTAAACAAATAAATTATTATGAGTTTTAAATTTGAAAGATTAATTATTTGGCAAAAATCAATGGATTTCGGAGAAGAAATAAATTCGATTTGTAAGAATTTCCCTAAGCACGAAATGTATAATCTATCGTCTCAAATGTTGAGAGCTTCCGATTCAATCGCATTAAATATTTCAGAAGGTTGTATTGAACAATCAAATGCTGAATTTAATAGATTTTTAGGGTATTCTGTAAGATCAATAGCAGAAGTTGTAACTTGCTTGTATAAAGCCAAAAGGCGTGATTATATTAGCAATTCAATTTTTGATAAATTATATAAAGAATGTTTTGATTTGATGAATATGACCATAGCATTTAAAGCACATTTAAAATAATCTCCCAACTTCCATCTCCTAACTTCTAGCTATAATCAATTGAACAACAAAGAAAAATACACCCAATTAATTAAAGCCGAATCCAAAAGACTCGGCTTTCTTTCTTGCGGAATATCCAAAGCAGGTTTTCTAGAAGAGGAAGCACCTCGATTGGAAGCATGGCTGAATAAAAACCACCATGGGCAAATGGCGTACATGGAAAATCATTTTGATAAAAGATTAAACCCAACCTTATTAGTTGATGATGCCAAAAGTGTAATTTCCTTATTGTTGAATTACTATCCTTCGGAAGAACAAAACACCGATAGTTATAAGATTTCAAAATATGCCTATGGCCAAGACTATCATTTTGTAATTAAAGAAAAATTAAAAGAATTACTTGATACTATTCAATCGGAAATTGGTACCGTTTCTGGTAGAGCCTTTGTAGATTCAGCTCCTGTTTTAGATAAAGCTTGGGCAGCCAAATCGGGGTTGGGATGGATTGGTAAAAACAGTAATTTAATTTCTCAAAAGACAGGCTCTTTTTATTTCATTGCCGAATTAATTGTAGACTTAGAATTAGAATACGATGCTCCAACTACCGATCATTGTGGCACCTGCACCGCTTGTATAGACGCCTGTCCCACCGAAGCTATTGTTTCGCCTTATGTTGTAGATGGGAGCAAATGTATTTCGTATTTTACAATTGAACTTAAAGATAATTTACCTCAAGAAATGAAAGGTAAATTCAACGATTGGATGTTTGGGTGCGATGTTTGTCAAGATGTCTGTCCTTGGAATCGTTTTTCAAAACCGCATTCAGAGCCTTTGTTCCATCCCAATAAAGAGTTGTTGTCTTTCACCAAGAAAGATTGGGAAGAAATCACCGAAGATACTTTTAATAAGGTTTTTAAAAATTCGGCAGTAAAACGAACCAAATTATCTGGCTTAAGCCGAAATATTAAGTTCTTAAAAGGGGAATTTTAATTCCTAATATCTTTGATTCGCAATTGAACCGTTACGGTCCCCTTAAATTCATTTTCATCAATACAATAAACAGCATCAAATGGTTTTTGATTGGAAATTGATGCTTTTTTGTTACCCATAAAAAACGCAATAGCACCAAACCCCTCCGAATTTTCTTGTTTCACAAATAATTTTAAATGCTCTTCTTCTTTTCCTAAAAGCTTCGGATACCCTGTGTCTTTAATGTTTTTAGTCATAAAGACAGGAGTCATATTTTCGGGTCCAAAGGGTTCAAATTGATTCAATACCCGAATTAATTTAGGAGTAATATCCGATAAATTTATTTCGGCATCAATTTCAATCTCAGGCACGAGTAATTCAGGAGAGATTGTTTTTTGTACTTCTTTTTCAAAGGCAGTTTTGAAGGCCAAATAATTTTCTTCTTTCAAAGTCATTCCTGCGGCGTATTTATGTCCGCCAAATTGCACCAAGTGTTCCGAACAAGCTTCAATGGCATTGTACACATCAAAATCTTTTACCGACCGGGCGGAAGCGGCAAGTTTGTCGCCACTTTTAGTAAAAACAATCGTAGGGCGATAATAAGTTTCGGTTAACCGAGAAGCTACAATTCCGATAACGCCTTTGTGCCAATTTTCTTGGTAAATAACAGTTGTGAAATTTTCCTTCTCGTTATTAGCTTCAATTTGAGCAAGTGCTTCAACTGTTATTTGTTTGTCTAGCCCTTTTCTGTCCGAATTGTGTTGCTCAATTTCAGAAGCAAATTGTTCCGCTTGATCCAAATCGTATTCGGTTAATAGCGAAACGGCTTCATTACCGTGTTTGATTCTTCCGGCAGCATTTATTCGCGGAGCGATAATAAAAACTACATCGGTTATCGTAAGTATTTTTTTGTTTACATTTTGAATTAAGGCCTTTATTCCGGGTCTCGGATTCGAATTGATAACCTCTAAACCGTATTTAGCCAACACTCTATTTTCTCCTGTAATAGGAACAATATCAGCAGCAATTGCAGTAGCAACTAAGTCCAAATAAAGAAGTAAATTTTCCAATGTTTGGCCTCTTTTTGAAGCTAGGGCTTGAATTAATTTAAACCCAATTCCGCAGCCACAAAGTTCATCATAAGGATAACTGCAATCGGTTCTTTTTGGATCTAAAACCGCAACGGCATTAGGCAATTCATCGCCAGGGCGGTGGTGATCACAAATGATGAAATCGATGTTTTTTGCTTTTGCATACGCAATATGATCAATCGATTTTATTCCGCAATCTAGCGCAATGATTAAAGTGAATTCATTGTCTTCGGCAAAATCTATTCCGGCATAAGAAATGCCATACCCTTCATTATACCTATCGGGTATATAGGTTGCAATATTGGAATAATAGCTTTTCAAATAGCTCGAAACCAATGAAACAGCCGTGGTTCCATCTACATCATAATCTCCAAAAACTAAAATATTTTCTCCTTTATCAATCGCCTCTTCAATACGAGCAACCGCTTTATCCATATCTTTCATAAGGAACGGATCGTGTAAATCGTTTAGTGATGGTCGAAAAAATGCTTTGGCCTGCTCATAGGTTTCCACACCTCTTTGAGCCAAAAGGGTTGCAATCAGGGCATCTACTTGAAGTTCGTCTTGTAGTTTCTGAACTTTCTCTTTTTCGGGCTTTGATTTAAGAGTCCACCGCATTGTAATGAAATTAATGGTTACTTCACATTCTTGCCACCAACAACGGCAACAATTTCTCCTTTTGGAGGTTTAGCTTCAAAGTGTTTCAGCACTTCATCGGCAGCACCACGGATGGTTTCTTCATGCATTTTGGTCAATTCTCTGGAGATAGAAACGGGTCTATCGGCTCCAAAATACTGAACGAATTCGGTTAAGGTTTTAACTAATTTATGCGGGGAAACATAAAATATCATGGTTCGAGTTTCTTCGGCTAAAGCCAAAAAACGCGTTTGTCTTCCTTTTTTTTCGGGCAAAAACCCTTCAAATATAAAGCGATCATTAGGCAATCCACTATTTACTAATGCCGGTACAAAGGCAGTAGCGCCCGGCAAACAATCGACTTCAATATTATTTTCAACACAAGCACGGGTTAATAAAAAACCGGGATCTGAAATAGCTGGGGTTCCGGCATCGCTTATCAAAGCTATGGTTTCACCACCTTTCAATCGTGCAATTAAATTCTCCACCGTTTTGTGTTCGTTATGCATGTGGTGGCTATGCATATGGGTAGCAATTTCGAAATGTTTTAGCAATTTTCCACTCGTTCGTGTGTCTTCGGCCAAAATCAAATCGGCTTCTTTTAGAACTTTTATTGCTCTAAAAGTCATGTCT
>JBILNU010000091.1:0-8005 GCA_044374815.1 Flavobacterium sp. | reverse complement strand
TTTGCAATGCTAAAAATTGTTCCTTGTATTTAGATAACGAGAGTGCATTTACTTTTGATTTTTCTAACTGAGCCATTAATCCAACCACTTTTTCGCGTTCGGCGATTAATTCATCAGACATGGTAGTGTTTTCAGCTATTGCCTTATCATAACTATCTTTAAGAGCACGTAAATCATTCATTACAGTCTCTTTTTCTGTTTTCACAGATTTCACTTCGGTTGTAAGCGCACTTGCTTCACTTGATAATTTGATATTGTAATACACACTTCCTAATAACAAAAGAAGCAATACTAGAATTACAATTTTCAATGACGAATTGTTGTTTTGATTTTCCATTGGGATTAATTTTGTTAAGCAAATTTAATAATATTTATTTGTATAACGATAGTTTGTACAATTATATTATTTTTGAACTCAAACAAAGAAAAAAATGGAAAAACTAATCCGTTTTACGGCTTCCGATTTATCCAAAATCACCAACTACCGAAGTGGTGAAGTAAAATTTGGAGAAAAAATGATTACAATCCCAAAAGAACAAGATGTTGTTTCTTTTCTTCAAAATTGTGAATCGCAATTTGTATTATTCGGAATTCCAGAAGATATCGGAGTTCGAGCTAATTATGGGCGCCCCGGAGCTAATTCCGCTTGGGAAAGCGCAATAAAAAGCATTGCCAATATTCAGCACAACCGTTTTTGCAAAGGATCACAAATTATTGTTTTAGGTTCTTTGGATGCCTCCGAAGAGATGAAAGCTATAGAAAACCTAGACTTCAACATAACCGAAGATCGCAAAAAAATGTGTGATTTGGTTTCGATAATTGATAAAGAAGTTGCTCACATTATTGCAACTATAGTTAAAGCAGGGAAAATTCCAATTGTCATTGGCGGCGGACATAATAATGCTTATGGTAATATTAAAGGAACCGCTTTAGGAAAAGGAAAACCAATCAATGCTGTAAATTTTGACGCCCATTCCGATTTTAGAATCCTAGAAGGACGTCACAGTGGAAATGGCTTTTCGTATGCATTTGAAGAAGGATTTTTAAAAAAGTATTTTATTTTTGGATTGCATCACAGTTACACTTCAAAAAATGTTTTAGACAAACTAAAAACTTTAAAAGAGCGCGTTCTTTACAATACTTACGACAGCATGAAGATCAAAAAAACAAAAGATTTTGATTCCGAAATGCAGTTGGCTCTCGATTTTATAAATAATGATTTTTATGGAGTGGAAATTGATTTGGATTCGATTCCAAATATCCCTTGTAGTGCAATGACTTTAAGCGGATTTTCGGTAGAAGAATTAAGGCAGTTTATTTATTTCTTTGGAAATCATACCAACGCAGCTTATTTACACATTTGCGAAGGCGCTCCAAGCCTAGATAATGAAAAGAACAATCATTTGGTTGGCAAATTAATTGGTTACCTCATAACCGATTTCATCAAAGCAAAAAATAATATCGAACTTCCATTATAAAACAAAACCCCGATTTATCGGGGTTTTATATTTCTATTAATGATTTACTGTTGCAACGGCTTCCGGATTGTGTTTGTGTTTGAAGAAAATTGCAAATAATACGGCAATTATTAAAGCATATCCTGCAAAAGCAAACCAAATCGCGTGCCAATCTCTTATCCCATCATGAGTGAAAAATTTATCAATTACTATTCCACTGATCAATCCTCCAAAGAAAGCTCCAAATCCGTTTGACATCATCATAAACAATCCTTGTGCAGAAGAACGTATTTTTGAGTCGGTTGTTGTTTCAACAAATAAAGAACCCGAAATATTAAAGAAATCAAAGGCCATTCCGTAAACGATACAAGAAAGAATAATCATCCATAAACCATCTACTGGATTTCCAAAAGAGAACAATCCAAAACGCAATACCCAAGCCAACATTGAAATTAACATCACTTGTTTAATTCCGAATCGCTTTAAGAAAAACGGAATAGCAAGAATAAACAACGTTTCCGAAATTTGAGAAATCGACATGATTATGGTTGAATATTTAACTACAAAAGAATCTGAATACTCTGGAACTTTAGAAAATTCAGATAAATATACATCACCATACATATTTGTTAATTGCAACGCCCCTCCTAAAAACATGGAGAAGATAAAAAACAATGCCATTTTGTAGGTTCCAAATAATTTAAAGGCATTCAATCCTAATTTTTCTCCCAAAGAAGCATCAGTAGCAATTAATTTTTGGGGCGGGCATTTCGGTAAGGTAAATGAATAAATTCCTAATATAATGGCAGCAAAAGCCGAAAGATAAAACATGTTATAAGATGCCTTATTGCCTGTTAAATTGGTGATCCACATGGCAGCAATAAAACCAACAGTTCCCCAAACCCTGATTGGTGGAAAAACTTTAACTACATCAAAATTATTGGTTTTTAAAATATTATAAGCAATAGAATTAGACAAAGAAATTGTTGGCATGTAGCACAACATCGCTGCGAAAATCACATAATAAAATGTGGTTGGATCTTCAACTTGCGGAATGTACAGGAGCGCCAATCCACCTAAAATATGCAAAATCCCATATAGTTTTTCAGCATTTATCCATTTGTCTGCAATAATTCCAGTTAATGCCGGCATCACAATTGAAGAAATACCGAGTGTAGAAAATATTGCTCCAAATTCAGCTCCACTCCAATTCTTAGTTCCAAACCAATAATTTGCAACGGTAATTAACCAAGCTCCCCAAACAAAAAACTGAAGGAAACTCATTAAAGTAAGTTTAAACTTAATATTCATAATTGTTTTGTTTAGTAAATAGATTGTAAATCTAATATAATTATCAAAATAGAAAAATATTAATATTCTATTTATAAGAACCAATTAAAATAAAACAAAATTTTGTTTAACTTTTTATAAATAATATTAAACATTTTGTAAATTTGTAGAAAAATATAACCATGAAAATTTACACGCTGCACAGCAAACAAAATCTTCCAATTTCAATTGATGAAGCTTGGAAGTTTCTTTCTGATCCTAAAAACTTAAAAGTAATCACCCCAAGTTATATGGGATTTAAAACACTTTCGGGTGATGATAGAGCCATGTTTGCAGGTCAAATCATTCAATATATAGTTACCCCTGTTTTTGGAATTCCGATGAAATGGGTAACCGAAATCACACACGTAAAAGACAACAGCTATTTTGTAGATGAACAACGTTTTGGACCCTATTCGTTATGGCATCACAAACACTTTCTTAGAGAAATTCCGGGCGGTGTTGAAATGGAAGACATTGTAGATTATAAAATCCCTATGGGAATTATAGGTCAATTAGTACACCCTATTTTGGTTGCCCCAAAATTGAAGGAAATATTTGACTTTCGTAGAAAAAAATTAATTGAACTTTTTGGTGAATTTAAAGGATAAAACATGAAAAATATTTTACTTATAGGAGGTTCCTACGGAATGGGATTAGCTATCGCAAAAGAATTACACAACGGAAACAAAGTATTTATTGCCTCCCGAACATATGAAAATTTGAATGATTTAAATGTCACCCACATTCCGTTTGATGCATTAACCGACACATTAGATACAACCCAACTACCAGAAGTGATTGACGGATTAGTTTACTGTCCAGGAAGTATTAATTTAAGACCCTTTAGAGGATTAAAAATAGATGCATTCGAATCGGATATGCAAATAAATTTCATAAGTTTGGTGAAAGTAATTCAAACCGTTTTACCCAATTTATCAGCTTCTAATCAATCGAGTATTGTATTGTTTAGTTCGGTAGCAGCCAGTATGGGAATGCCTTTTCACACCAGCATTGCAGCTGCGAAAGGAGCCATTGAAGGATTTGCAAAAGCATTAGCAGCAGAATATGCGCCAAAAATTAGAGTTAATGTTATTGCACCATCGTTAACTGACACACCGCTAGCTGATAAGTTTTTAAATTCGGATTTGAAAAAAGAAAAATCAGCTGAAAGACATCCTCTTAAAAAAGTTGGAACAAGTGAAGATATGGCTCAAATGGCTTGTTTCTTATTGAGCGAAAAAAGCAGTTGGATTTCGGGGCAAATTTTTCACGTAGACGGCGGAATGTCAACTTTATTGGTTAATGGATAAAAAAACAATACATATATTTTGGTTTCGTCGTGATTTACGTTTAGAAGATAATGTTGGATTATTTCATGCCTTAAACAGTCAGGTGCCTGTTTTGCCTATTTTTATTTTTGATGAAAGTATCTTATCCCAATTACCAAAAAATGACACCAGAGTCACTTTCATTCACCAGCAACTAGAGAAAATTCAATTAGAACTTTCCAAAGCAGGAAAATCGTTAGCTGTATTTCACGGAATACCCCAAGAAGTGTTTAAAAAATTAATTTCAGAAAATGAAATTAAAGTGGTTTACACCAACCACGATTACGAACCTTATGCTCGAAAAAGAGATTTGGAATTATTCCAACTTTTTAAAGAACATAACATCGAGTTCAAGACCAGTAAAGATCAAGTAATATTTGAAAAAAGTGAAGTTGTAAAAGACGATGGCAATCCCTATGTGGTTTACACTCCTTACAGCAACAAATGGCTGGATCATTTCAATAAAATAAAACTTACTTCCTATAATTCAGAAGAATTAATTTCAAACATTGCAATTCATAATTATCCTTTTTTGAAGTTGGAAGACATTGGCTTCACTCCTTCTGCGATTCAAGTTACTCCTTTTGATATTTCTTCCAATTTGATTGATAATTATGAAGCCACTCGCAACTTTCCGGCATTAAATAAAACGTCTTATCTCGGAATTTACTTGCGATTTGGTGCTGTTTCAATTCGGAAAATGGTTGCTTTAGCTCTTCAAAGCAAGAATAAAACTTTTCTTAAAGAGTTGATTTGGAGGGAATTTTTTATGCAAATTTTATGGCATTTCCCACATACAGCCAAATCGAGCTTTAAACCAAAATACGATGCTATCCAATGGGACAATAACGAAGAATTGTTTCAAAAATGGTGTGAGGGAAAAACAGGATATCCTTTTGTAGATGCAGGAATGCGTGAATTAAATGCCACTGGGCACATGCACAATCGCGTTCGAATGATTACCGCAAGTTTTTTATGCAAGCATTTACTAATTGATTGGCGTTGGGGCGAAACTTATTTTGCAACCAAACTTTTAGATTACGAACAAGCTAGTAATGTTGGTAATTGGCAATGGGCTTCGGGTAGCGGTGTAGATGCAGCGCCCTATTTTAGAATTTTCAATCCTACAGAACAAATTAAAAAGTTTGATAAAGATTTAATCTACATCAAAAAATGGATTCCGGAAATTGATACTTCAAGCTATCCAAACTCAATTGTAGATCATAAAGAAGCAAGAGAAAAATGCTTGCGTGTTTACAAAAATTCTGTAGGCTAAAACGATTCAAATTCACTAAAAAAATAGTAATTTTGCATCTTTAAATCAAACAAATCACACAATGAAAAATACCGCTTTATCTCATATACACGAAAATTTAGGAGCAAAAATGGTTCCTTTTGCAGGTTTTAATATGCCTGTTCAATACGAAGGAGTAAATGCTGAACACGAAACTGTAAGAACTGCCGTAGGGGTTTTTGATGTTTCACACATGGGTGAATTCTTCTTAAAAGGAGAAAATGCTTTGGCATTAATTCAAAAAGTAACTTCAAATGATGCCTCTAAATTAGTTGATGGTAAAGCGCAATATTCTTGTTTACCTAATAATGAAGGCGGAATTGTAGATGACTTAATCGTTTATAAAATTACTGACAACGATTACATGTTGGTGGTTAATGCTTCGAATATTGAAAAAGATTGGAATTGGATTTCTTCTCACAATGATTTAGGCGTAAACATGACCAATGCTTCTGATGCGTATTCTTTATTAGCGATCCAAGGTCCTAAAGCGGCAGCAGCAATGCAAAGCTTAACCAATATAGATTTGGCAAATATGGCCTATTACTCATTCCAAATAGGAGATTTTGCTGGAGTTTCCAACGTAATTATTTCTGCAACTGGTTATACAGGTTCAGGAGGATTTGAGATTTATTTCAAAAATGAAGATGCCGAAACAATCTGGAATAAAGTATTTGAAGCAGGCGCTTCATTTGGAATTAAACCTATTGGATTAGCAGCAAGAGATACTTTACGATTAGAAATGGGATTCTGTTTATATGGAAATGATATCAACGACACCACCTCTCCTATTGAAGCTGGTTTGGGATGGATTACAAAATTTGATAAAGTATTTACAAATTCGGCAAATTTAAAAGCCCAAAAAGAAGCGGGTGTTTCTAAGAAATTGGTTGGTTTTGAATTAATCGAAAGAGGAATTCCGCGTCACGACTACGAAATAGTAGATGCTAACGGAAACACTATCGGAATTGTAACATCGGGAACTATGGCGCCAAGCTTAGGAAAAGGAATTGGAATGGGATATGTAAAAACTGAATTTGCTTCAGTAGATAGCGAAATTTATATTCAAATTAGAAATAATAAAGTAGCAGCCAAAGTAGTTAAAATGCCATTTTACAAAAAAGCATAACTTTCTTTTGTTATATAAACGAAAGAATTACTTTTGCAACCGATAAAAATTACACATAATATTCTTAGAAATGGGAAGAGCATTCGAATTTAGAAAAGGTAGAAAAATGAAGCGTTGGGCAGCAATGGCCAAAGCATTTACTCGTATTGGTAAAGATATTGTAATGGCCGTGAAAGAAGGCGGACCAAACCCTGAAGCAAACGCAAGATTAAGAGCGGTTATTCAAAATGCCAAAGCGGCAAACATGCCAAAAGAGAATGTTGAAAGAGCTATTAAAAAAGCTACCGATAAAGATACTGCAAACTATAAAGAAGTTTTGTTTGAAGGTTATGCTCCTCACGGAATTGCACTTTTAATTGAAACCGCTACCGATAATAATAACCGAACCGTTGCTAATATTAGAAGTTATTTCAATAAATGCAATGGAACATTAGGAACTCAAGGTTCAGTTGAATTTATGTTTGATCATACTTGTAATTTCCGAATTCCAAATAATAATATCGATATTGAAGAATTAGAATTAGAATTCATTGATTTTGGTGCCGAAGAAATTTTTGCAGATGAAGACGGAATCTTAATTTATGCTCCTTTTGAAAGTTTTGGTGCGATACAAAAAGAATTAGAAAACCGTGGAATTGAAATTTTATCTTCTGGATTTGAGAGAATTCCACAAATCACAAAAAAACTAAACGAAGCTGAAATTGCGGATGTAGAGAAATTGATTGAAAAAATTGAAGAAGACGATGATGTGATGAATGTATATCACACAATGGACGAATCAGAATAAAAGTTATTCCAATATAATTAACTCCGTTTTGTGTAAACAAGGCGGAGTTTTTTCTTATATTTAATATAAAATTTAAAGAAATAATATGGCTAGATTTGTAGAAAACGATTTGCCAAAAGCAAAAATTAACAGCAGTTCATTAAGCAAAGCACTTTTAATTTTTAAGTATGCCGACAACCATAAATGGAAGTTTTACTTAGGATTGTTTTTCTTATTAATGACGGGCTGCACTGCCCTAGCCTTTCCAAAGTTAATGGGAATGTTGGTAGATTGCGTAAAAAACAAAGATACTTCCGAAGCCAATTCTATTGCCTTAATATTATTAGGTATTTTATTCTTACAATCGTTTTTTTCTTTTTTCCGACTTTCTTTATTTGTCAATTTCACTGAACATACTTTAGCAAATATTCGCTTGGCATTATACAGTAATTTAGTAAAGTTACCCATGACATTCTTTTCTCAAAAAAGAGTCGGTGAATTAAATAGCCGCATCAGTTCAGATATTACTCAAATTCAAGACACCTTAACTTCAACCATAGCAGAGTTTTTAAGACAATTCATTTTAATTATTGGTGGTGTGGCTTTGCTTGCCAGTCAAAGTTTTAAACTTACTTTAATGATGCTTTCTATTGTTCCTGTGGTTGCTGTGGCAGCAGTAATTTTTGGAAGATTTATAAG
>JBILNU010000090.1:0-8062 GCA_044374815.1 Flavobacterium sp. | reverse complement strand
GATAATTCAGAAGTGTTAGAGCAGTTTATAGTTACTGCAGTAACTGAAGTTCCTAAAGAATCGGCTATTTTTTTTGCATAAGAGGCTAATTCAAAAGCTACTTTTTTGATTTTCCCTTCGGATGATTCTGCGTATATTACTATTGACATTTTATTTTATTTTAAATGTTGAATTATAAATTTTGAAATTAAATAACTTTTGCTTCGTTATGAAGTGCATTTACTAATCCGTCTATATCATCTGAAGTAAATAATTTCACTGCTGATTTAGCGGCAGGTTTTTCAAATTTTACAATTTTAGTTTGATTATCTGCTCCTACAGGCTCTAGAATAGTAAGCACTTTAGTTCTTGCGGTCATGATTCCACGCATGTTAGGAATGCGTAAATCTTTTTCTTCAACTAATCCTTTTTGACCACCAATAATTAATGGTAAACCAGCCGAAATAATTTCTTTTCCACCGTCAATTTCTCTTGCTGCTTTCGCAGAATTTCCGTCGATCGTTAATTCGGTACACGAATTTACAAAGTTGTAATTTAATAATCCGGCTACCATTCCTGGTACCATTCCGCCATTGTAATCTAACGATTCTTTTCCACAAATTACTAGATCGTAACCTCCAGCTTTAACTACTTCTGCTAATTGTTTTGCAACAAAAAAACCGTCTGTTGGATTTGCATTCACACGAATTGCTTCATTTGCACCTATTGCTAGCGCTTTTCTTAGCGTTGGTTCGGTATCGGCTCCACCAACATTTACAACAGTTACCGTTGCACCTTGTTGCTCTTGAAACCAAATAGCTCTTGTTAAACCAAATTCATCATTTGGGTTGATGACATATTGTACGCCATTGGTATCAAACTCAGAATCGCCATTAACAAAGTTGATTTTGGAAGTTGTATCGGGTACGTGACTTATACAAACTAATATTTTCATGGTATAGATTTTAATTTTTTCTGTCAGTAAAAGTATAAAATATATTTCTAATTTTAATATGCGTGCATATAAAATTATCTTAAATTATCCCTATTATATCGATTTCGCTAAAGACCGCTCTAATCATTTATCTTCACTGATTTTTTAAAGTGCTATTTTGTATTGATATAATTTAAGTTTATTATGTTTTTTTATCATTAAAATTTTTACTTTTGCTATCCAAAATCGACATTAAGAAATTCTATATATGAGAACTATACAATTTAGAGAAGCTATTGCTGAAGCGATGAGTGAAGAAATGCGTCGCGATGAATCTGTTTATTTAATGGGAGAAGAAGTTGCCGAATACAATGGTGCTTATAAGGCTTCCAAAGGTATGTTGGATGAATTTGGACCAAAACGTGTTATTGATACTCCAATTGCAGAATTAGGTTTTGCAGGAATTGCTGTTGGATCTGCAATGAATGGATGTCGTCCAATAGTTGAATACATGACCTTTAACTTTTCGTTAGTTGGTATTGATCAAATCATAAATAACGCAGCAAAAATGCGCCAAATGTCGGCTGGACAATTCCCAATGCCAATGGTGTTTCGTGGGCCAACTGCTTCGGCTGGACAATTAGGAGCTACACACTCTCAGGCATTTGAAAACTGGTTTGCAAATACTCCAGGACTTAAAGTTGTTGTACCTTCAACGGTTTATGATGCCAAAGGATTATTGAAAGCGGCTATTAGAGATGACGATCCAGTTATCTTTATGGAAAGCGAACAAATGTATGGTGATAAAGGAGAAGTTCCAGAAGGAGAATACATTATTCCACTAGGAGTTGCCGATATTAAAAGAGCGGGTTCCGATGTGACTATCGTTTCTTTTGGAAAAATAATAAAAGAGGCACATATTGCTGCTGATGAATTAGAAAAAGAAGGTATTTCTTGTGAAATTATCGATTTAAGAACAGTTCGTCCTATGGATTATGATGCAATTATTACTTCGGTTAAGAAAACCAATCGTTTGGTAGTTTTAGAAGAAGCATGGCCATTTGCAAGTGTTGCTTCAGAAATTACTTACATGGTTCAAGATAAGGCATTTGATTATTTGGACGCACCGGTTCAAAGAATCACAACTGCAGATACGCCTGCGCCGTATTCACCAACTTTATTAAAAGAATGGTTACCAAATGCAACAGATGTTGTAAATGCTGTTAAAAAAGTAATGTACAAATAATATTATTCTATTATATTTGAAGCTTCATCTGAGAAATCATGATGAAGCTTTTTTATTTAGTATTGATCTCGCATGTTTAAAAAAATATCGTACCTTTTCTTTTTCAGTTTATCGGCAGCCATTATTGCACAAACCAAAATAAGTGGGGTAGTAGTTGATAAAAAAAATAAACCAATCTCCTATGCAAGTCTGGTTTTTAAAGATTCAAATGAAGGAACGCTAAGTGATGAAAACGGTAAGTTTTATTTAGAATCCAAAAATACTTATACAGCTTTTAAAGTTGCTTATGCTGGTTATACCCCTAAAGATGTAGCAATTTCAAAATCGGTAAACTATAATTTGAAAGTAGTTATGGATGGAGAGATAGTTTTAAAAGATGTAGTTATCTATAAAGGTAAAACTTCAAAAAAGAACAATCCAGCTTTAGCAATACTTAGAAAAATTTGGGCTCGAAAAAGAAAAAATGGTCTACAAATTTTCGATCAATATCAGTATGAAAAATACGAAAAAATTGAATTCGATTTAAATTCTATTGATAGTGCTTTTATGAAAAGCAAGGTTTTTAAAGGAATGGAATTTATCTTTAATAAGCTGGATACTTCCAAAGTAACCGGAAAAACTTATTTGCCAATATTTATAAATGAATCTTTATATGATGTATATGGAGATAATAAAATTAAAAAAGAAAAATCTATTTTAAAAGCTAATAAAAATTCTGGATTAGGAAATGGTGAAGGAGTAAATAATTTCATGAAAGATTTGTACAACGACTACAATATCTATAATAATCACCTCACTTTTTTTGACAAAAGTTTCACCAGTCCTCTTTCCACAACAGGAATTGATGTATATAATTATGTCTTGAGAGATAGTTCTTACATAGATAATAAATGGTGTTTTAATATAGAATTTTACCCTCGACGCAAAAATGAGCTTACTTTTAAAGGAGATTTTTGGGTAAATGACACCACATTTGCGATAAAAACTATTAATATGGCTGTTACAAAAAGCGCTAATATTAACTGGATTAAAGACATTTTTATTGAGCAAGAATTTGAAGTTCAAAACGATTCGATTTTTTTATTAACTCGTGATTATATAATGTCTGATTTTTCATTTAGTAAAAAAGAAGAGTCAAAAGGAGTGTATGGAAAACGAACTACTTTAGCCAGGAATCATAAATTCAACGAGCCAAAACCATATAAATTCTTCCGAGAAGAAGTTAATTTTTTAGATAATTCAGTATTTAAAAAAAATGATGATTATTGGGAAAAAAACCGATTTGAAAAATTAAATAAAGACGAAATTGGAGTTTATAAAATGATTGATACCTTGAAAAAGGTCCCTAAATTTAAGCAAATGTACAATTTAGTTTCTATTTTAGGAAGTGGCTACATTAATTACAATTGGTTTGATTATGGTCCTATTCTTTCTACTGTTGGTTATAATGAGGTAGAAGGATTTCGTTTAAGAGTAGGAGGTAGAACCTATTTTGGACATAATGATAAATGGCGAGTTCAAGGTTACACTGCCTATGGATTTACTGACAATAAAATTAAATATGGTATCTCTGGAAAATGGATGATTGAGCCAAAAAACAGAATAATAATTTCTGGAGGTAACCGAAGGGATGTGGAACAAATTGGAGCAAGTTTGATGAGTTCAAATGATGTTTTAGGGAGAAGTTTCGCGTCTTCAAGTCTCTTTAGTTTTGGAGCTAATGGAAAACTAACCAATGTTAATTTTTCTAATTTATCAATTGAAATTGAGCCAATAAAAAATTTAATTTTTGAATCTAGTATTTCCCATAAAATATTAGAATCGGCATCGCCTTCGTTTAGTTTAGATTATTTTACTGACGACACCTATACAACGACTCAAAGTTCTGTCAATCAATCCGAAATAGGTTTTCAAATAGAATATACACCAAATAAAAAAACTTCGGGCTTCGGAGTAGAACGATCCATCGTAGATAGCCCATATAGTAGGGTGTTTTTTAATTTCAGCCAAGGAATTAAAGGGTTGTTTAATAGTGATTTTAATTACAGTAAAGTACAATTATTTTATAAACAACCTTTTTTAATTGGTCCGTTAGGAAGAACCAATTTGACACTTGAATTAGGGCAGACTTTTGGAAAAATTCCCTTAGGTTTGATGAGCATTATCCCTGGAAATCAAACTTTATTTATGATTAAAAACACATTTAATAATTTAAATTTTTATGAGTTTGTTTCTGATAGATATGCTACTCTTCATTGGGAACATAATTTTCAAGGAAGATTATTGTCTAGAATTCCTTTTATGAGAGATTTAAATTGGAGAGAAATAATTGGTGTTAAAACGGTATATGGTGAAATTTCAAATGAAAACAGACTACTTAATGCCTCTGATTTATTGTATAGATCTCCATCTAATCCTTATTGGGAATATAGCGCAGGTATTGGAAATATTTTTAAAGTTTTAAGAATAGACGCTAGCTTTAGAGGTAATTACCGAGATATTCCAGAGTCTAACAATTTTACAATAAAGGCTCAAATAGGTTTTTATTTTTAGAACTATATAAAATTAGCATATTTTTTACTAGTTAAATTACACAATTTGCTTTAGTTCTTAAAAAATTGTTATTTTTGCAGCCGATAAAATTTATAACAAACATTTAAATTTATGGAATCAATGATGATTTATGTGCCTATATTAATGGCATTGATTGGATTAGCTTTTATGGCAATCAAAAGATCTTGGGTTTTAAAACAAGATGCTGGGGATGGAAAAATGAAAGAAATTTCAGATTTTATTTATGAAGGTGCCTTAGCTTTTCTAAAAGCAGAGTACAAATTATTAGCAATTTTTGTTGTTGTAGCAAGTGCTGTTTTAGCGGGTATTACTTTTATACCAGGAGTTAAAACTGACATATTAATTGTTATCGCATTTGTTTTTGGTGCCTTTTTCTCGGCTTTAGCGGGAAATATGGGAATGAAAATTGCAACAAAAACTAATGTAAGAACTACGCAAGCAGCTCGAACTAGTTTGCCACAAGCTTTAAAAGTTTCTTTTGGTGGTGGAACAGTAATGGGATTAGGTGTTGCTGGTTTAGCAGTTTTAGGTTTAACAGGATTCTTTATTATTTTCTATACTATATTTATGGGTGGAGCTTGGACTAATGGTGAAGACATGACCAAAGTTCTTGAAACTCTTGCAGGTTTCTCTCTGGGAGCAGAATCTATTGCATTATTCGCACGTGTAGGTGGGGGTATTTACACTAAAGCTGCCGACGTTGGTGCTGACTTAGTAGGTAAAGTAGAAGCTGGAATTCCTGAGGATGATCCGCGTAACCCTGCTACTATTGCAGATAACGTGGGAGATAACGTAGGAGACGTTGCAGGTATGGGTGCCGATTTATTTGGTTCTTATGTTGCTACCGTTCTTGCTGCAATGGTTCTTGGAAACTATGTAATTAAAGATATGGGTGGTAAAATCGAGGATGCATTTGGTGGAATCGGACCAATTTTATTACCAATGGCTATCGCTGGTTTCGGAATTTTATTCTCTATTATTGGAACCATGTTAGTAAAAATAAATAGTGATGATGCCAAAGAAGCTCAAGTTCAAAAAGCGTTAAATATTGGTAACTGGGTATCTATTATTTTAACAGCAATTGCATGTTATTTCTTAGTAGATTTTATGTTGCCTGAAGTAATGACTATGGAATTCTTTGGAGAAGGTGCACAACAAATTTCTTCAATGCGTGTTTTCTATGCTTCATTAATCGGATTAGTTGTTGGTGGTGCTATTTCATCAGTAACAGAATATTA
Organism: Flavobacterium sp.; assembly: GCA_044374815.1. GTDB lineage: Bacteria > Bacteroidota > Bacteroidia > Flavobacteriales > Flavobacteriaceae > Flavobacterium. Next base: position 2,091 of record JBILNU010000090.1, on the reverse strand, counting down.
TACAGGATTAGGTACAAAACCAGTATTGGCAATTGTACAAAAATCTTCAACAGGAGCAGGAACAAATGTTATCGCTGGTTTAGCTACCGGAATGATTTCTACGTTCCCAACTGTTTTATTATTTGCAGGTGCTATTTGGGCATCGTATGCATTAGCAGGATTTTATGGAGTGGCTTTAGCGGCTTCAGCAATGATGGCTACAACTGCAATGCAGTTAGCAATTGATGCATTCGGACCAATTTCTGATAATGCAGGTGGTATCGCTGAAATGAGTGAATTACCTAAGGAAGTTCGTACAAGAACCGATATCTTAGATTCAGTAGGTAATACTACTGCTGCTACAGGAAAAGGTTTTGCTATCGCTTCTGCTGCATTAACTTCTTTAGCATTATTTGCTGCTTATGTAACTTTCACAGGAATTGATGGAATCAACATCTTTAAAGCTCCAGTATTAGCTATGTTATTTATTGGAGGTATGATTCCTGTAGTTTTCTCTGCTTTGGCAATGAACTCAGTAGGTAAAGCTGCAATGGATATGGTATATGAAGTGCGTCGTCAGTTCAAAGAAATTCCAGGAATTATGGAAGGAACTGGTAAACCAGAATATGGAAAATGTGTTGAAATCTCTACTAAAGCAGCATTAAGAGAAATGATGTTACCAGGTGTTATGACTATTGGTTTCCCAATTGCAATTGTATTATTAGGTAAATTAGTTTATGGAGATAACAACCAATTAATCGCTGAAATGTTAGGTGGTTATATGGCAGGAGTTACTGTATCTGGAGTATTATGGGCAGTGTTCCAAAACAATGCTGGTGGTGCTTGGGATAATGCTAAAAAATCATTTGAAGCAGGTGTTGAAATCAACGGAGAAATGACTTACAAAGGTTCTGATGCGCACAAAGCAGCGGTAACTGGAGATACAGTTGGAGATCCATTTAAAGATACTTCAGGTCCTTCAATGAACATCTTAATCAAATTAACTTGTTTAATTGGATTGGTAATTGCTCCTATCTTAGGAAACGGAACTGCTCCAGAAGGAAAAGAAATGAAGTGCATTATCAAAATGGAATCTTCATGTTCTGAAGAGAATATGATGGGGAAATGTGATATGAGCAAATGTGCTACTATGACTAAAGATGAATGTGCAGCAATGTGCGACAGTCTTAAATGTTCACCAGAAGAAAAAGAAATGTGTTTATCACATTTTGATGCCAACGGAAAATTTATTGCTCCAAAAGAATGTAAAGAAGGGGAAGACAAATCTTGTTGTGTAAAAAAAGATGAAAAAAATGTTAAGGTAGTTTTGATAAATGAAAAAGGAAATGCAAAAGCTACTGTAATTACTACCGAAAAAGGTAAATCTACAACGCAAGTTTTTGAAGGGTCTATGGACGATGTAAAAGCTAAAGTTGAAGCAATGAAGTAATTTTCAAATTGAATATACTTTTTAAATGCCTCACTTTGTGGGGCATTTTTTATTAAAATCAATTCTATTTTTGCTCTATGATGCCAATAAAATATTAAATCAAAATTCTTTAAAACCCAATCTTTTATTATCTTTGAACGCTTAAAAACTTATCCATGCAACTTTCAGAACAAGAAATCATTAGAAGAGAAAAACTAGATGCATTACGTGCCCTAGGAATCAATCCTTATCCAGCCAATTTATTTTCAGTAACACACACTTCAAAGCAAGTGAAGGAAAGCTTTGAAGAAGGTAAGAAGGTGGTTCTTTCAGGCCGATTGATGAGTGTTCGTGATCAAGGTAAAGCTTGTTTTGCAGAGTTACAGGATAGCGAAGGAAGAATGCAATTGTACCTTAATCGTGATGTGATTTGTCCTGGAGAAGATAAAACTACTTACAATCAGGTGTTTAAAAAACTAACTGATTTAGGGGATTTTATTGGGATTGAAGGCGAATTGTTCACTACTCAGGTTGGTGCAAAATGTGTTCGTGTAGATGGTTTTACTTTTTTAAGTAAAACACTACGTCCATTGCCAATGCCAAAAACCGATGAAGAAGGTAATGTGCATGATGCCTTTAATGACGCTGAATTACGTTATAGAATGCGTTATGTAGATTTAGTT
>JBILNU010000089.1:0-8122 GCA_044374815.1 Flavobacterium sp. | reverse complement strand
TCATGGCCACAATTACTTGCATTGCTTTAGCTCGAACACTATTCACCTCTCTAGCTTCATTATACGAAGGTGCTAAAAAAGAAACAGTCGCAGGATTACCTTCGTTACCGGCTCCATATATTGTTCTTTGATCGTGTAAATTAAAACAATAATTGGGCTTAAAGTAATCAAACACTTTACGCAAAATCTTACTTTCAGGTTGAGATAAGTCAATCGAATCGCGATTTAAATCAATTTTATTTGCATTCTCGCGTGTATAAATTTCTGCACCATCAGGATTTAACATCGGCAGAATACAAAATGTAAATTGTTTTCGTAATTCAATTCCAATTTTCTCATCCGAATGCAATAAATTAATAAAATCAAAAACTGCCTTTGTTGTGGTGCTTTCGTTTCCGTGCATTTGAGACCACATAAAAACTCTAGTTTTTCCTGAACCAACAAGGTGCTGATAAATTGGCTTTCCTAAAACCGATTGCCCAACTACTTCAATAGAATACTTATTTAAAATTGGCTCAATATCTTGTAATGTAATATATCTACCAAATAAGGAGTTTTCCTTGTATTGCTTATGTAATTCAATATAATCCATATGCCTATTCAACTATAAAACTTCGTTCTAAAACTTTACCAACCACACCTTTGTAAAAAGGCAATATCAATTTCATATCCTCCTCATAATTACCAGTTGGGATTAATGACTGGCCTATTTTAACCTCTTTTTTTCCAAAATCAAAAGCCACCGGAATTATAGGGACATTTGCCTTTAAAGCAATGTAATAAAAACCAGTTCGTAATTCCTTAACCTTTTTTCTAGTCCCCTCTGGAGAAAGTGCTAAACGAAAAACATCGTGTTTTGCAAATACTTCTGCAGAAGCATCAACATTATTTTTACCGCCACTTCGATCTAATGGCGCACCACCAACTGCCCGAAAATAATAACCAAATGGGAAAATAAATAGTTCTTTTTTTCCAACAAAATTGATTTCGATATCTAATATGCCACGAACCAATAGGGCAATAAAAAAATCTAAATTACTGGTATGTGGAATCACAATGAAAACACATTTTTTTATTTTAGGATCAAAATTTCCGATTAACTTCCAACCCAATAACTTGTAAAAAATAAAACTGTACAGTCGTTTTTTCATTTGAATTAATTTGTGTAAATTTAATATTATTCTGCTATTTTTGAGAAAAATAAAAAAATGATTGCCAAATTCTTAAGTTATTTCCTCCCAATTAATGTGATCAAGAAGAAATCTTCTGTAAGTAACTCAATAGAAGTAACTTGGAATAATGGTGAGCTCGTAATTGATTCAAAAAACACCAATTATTCTTACGGGAGTTTGCAGCGAATTTTAAAAAAAGGATTAAAATATATTGGATACGAACGTATTAGAAAATTTGAAAAAGTATTAGTCCTTGGTGTCGCTGGAGGAAGTGTTATAAAAACTTTGGTTGACGACATTAAGTTTAGCGGAAAAATTATAGGTGTTGAACTAGATCCTGAAATCATTGAAATAGCAAATACCTATTTTAAAATTAATGAGATAAAAAACTTAGAAATAGTAATTGGAGATGCTTTTGAATTTGTATTAAAATCTAAAGATAAATTTGATTTAATTATTATTGATGTGTTTCAAGACACTTCTATGCCAAGTTTTTTATTTGAATCCCACTTTATTCAAAGAGTAAATTACTTATTAAAGATAAATGGATTTATTTTATTTAATACTATGGTAATAAATGAAAAAAATAGAATTAGAAACTTAGATTATCGTAAAAAATTTGATGATACTTATTCCATAAGAATGTATCCAAAAGTTGAAGTTCACAACGAGTTGTTTACTATTAAAAAATTAAAATAAAAAAAGCACAGAAAAATATCTCTGTGCTTGAATTGACTTTTACCTGTATTCGTAGTCTTCCGTAAACTCTACGTTGCCCATATAACCAAGCCAATGTATGTAAAATTTATTATGAACAATTTTATAATACAAATTTGCGTGGTTTAGGGTTCTTAATTATTACATCATAATTATTTTATTTTATATAAATCACATATATATTTTTGTTTGTAATTTATTGTTTTTTTGCTAATTGCTTTCGAGTGACATAAGCCTTTAAATATTCTCCTTTCGGCTTTCCATCATCAAATGAACTAAACAACAAAGGAAATGCCGCTTTATTTCGCGCTTCTTCATTTGAAAATCCTTCATATTCTATTCTATAAATTGCCGAATACAATTGCGCTCTACCAATTCCGTGATAACAATGAATTAAAACCGGATAATTCTTGGGATTATCCATAATTGTAAAAAAAATATCTAAGTTTTTTTGATTTGGTATTTGATCTGATCCATTATTAAAATAATTAACTCCTGGTATTTTTGACACTGCCTCTTTCTCTGCGATTAATTCTGCAGGTATTTCTGGATTGTTTACATCATCTCCAGTTCCTGGAAAACGCAAATCAACAATTGATTTAATATTATATTTCTTTACATAACTTTCAATTTCATCCGGCGGAATCACACCACTTTTATACACTTTACCCTCAGTAATAGTCATGAAATTATTATTTATGTGTCTGTCATAAATGTATTTACCAGTTAATACTAGAGCTAAAGCAGCAAAAAGAATAACTATTTTCTTATTTAATTTCATTTAACTATGAGATTGTGATTCCTTGCAAAATTAATAAATTCAATAAGAATAATTAAAAATATATTGATTATAAATTAATAATTAATTAATTTGCAAAAAATTAGAAATCTACTAAAATGATAACAATTACACGTCTATTTGATTTCCCATATTATCAATTAGAAAAGAACAATATAAAATCTTGTTTAGTTACTAAATACGATGGTGAATGGGTGGAAACTTCCACGCAAGAATATATTTATAAAGCAAATGCAATATCTAGAGCATTACTTCGACTTGGTGTAGCAAAAAATGAAAAAATCGCCTTGATTTCTTCAAACAATAGAACGGAATGGAATATTATGGATATTGGAGTTCTTCAGGTTGGTGCGCAAACTGTGCCAATTTACCCTACCATAACTGCAGAAGATTATGAATACATTCTTAAACACAGTGAATCCAGCTATTGTTTTGTATCGGATGAGGAAGTTTTAAATAAGGTAAACTCCATTAAGCATAATGTTCCCAATTTAAAAGAAGTTTATTCCTTTAATCAAATAAGTGGCTGTAAGAATTGGACCGAATTATTAGAATTAGGCCAAGATGCATCAAATCAAAATGAAGTTGAAGATCGCAAAGAAAATGTAAAGCCGGAAGAATTAGCAACTATTATCTATACCTCAGGTACAACCGGAAAACCTAAAGGAGTTATGCTATCGCACCATAATATAGTTTCCAATGTTTTAGACAGTTCGCCTAGAATTCCTTTTGAAGAAGGTACCAGTGTTGCACTAAGCTTCTTGCCTATTTGTCATATTTTTGAAAGAGTTATTTTATACATCTACCAATATTATTCGGTTTCAATTTATTTTGCTGAAAGCATTGACAAACTCTCAGAAAATATTGCCGAAGTAAAACCTACTGTGTTCTCAGTAGTTCCTAGGTTATTAGAAAAAGTTTACGATAGAATAATTGAAAAAGGTTCGGCCTTAACAGGCATCAAAAGAAAATTATTCTTTTGGGCTGTTAATCTAGGTTTGAGATATGAACCTTATGGAGCCAATGGAATTTGGTATGAATTACAATTAAAGTTAGCCCGAAAATTAATTTTTAGCAAATGGAAGGCAGGTCTTGGAGGAAATCTTAATGTTTTGGTTTCGGGTAGTGCTGCATTACAACAAAGACTTACAAGAGTGTTTGCAGCTGCAGGAATGCCAGTTATGGAAGGTTATGGACTAACTGAAACTTCTCCTGTGATCACTGTAAATGACAAAAGAAATAAATTATTTAAGATTGGAACCGTTGGTAAGGCAATTCAAAATGTTGAAATTAAAATTGCAAGTGACGGAGAAATACTTTGCAAAGGTTCTAATGTAATGATGGGGTATTATAAAGATGAAAAATTAACCAGTGAAGTTATTGTTGACGGATATTTTCATACAGGTGATATTGGAGAATTAGATTCTGAAGGATTTTTAAAAATAACCGATCGTAAAAAAGAAATATTTAAAACTTCTGGTGGAAAATATATTGCACCACAACATCTTGAAAATACATTAAAACAATCCCTATTTATTGAGCAAATCATGATTATTGGCGATGGTGAAAAAATGCCTGGAGCCTTTATTCAGCTTAATTTTGGTTACACAAGAACTTGGGCAGAAAATGAAGGAATTGCAATTGGAGATTATAATGAAGATCTAATTTCAAATACCAATGTGATTCAAAAAATTCAAGAAGAAGTTGATTTCTACAATGAAAAATTTGGAAGTTGGGAAAAAGTAAAACGATTTGAGTTAACTCCAAATTTATGGAGCATTGATGGTGGGGAACTTACTCCTACTTTAAAACTGAAACGAAAAATTATTAAAGAAAAATACATTCAGTTGTATAATAAAATATATAACTCATAAAACATTTTATTTTTAAAATATAAAATTACAATTCTCAATTTTTATTGCATATAAATTGCAAATCAGCTAAAAAAATTCCAAAAAATATCTTTAATTTGTACAAATACAATGAAGAATGGAATTTAATCCTGAAACCCTAGAAACCAAAGCAATTTATAAATTGCTTACTGGAACCATAATTCCCAGACCCATTGCTTGGGTTTCCACTGTGGATGAAAATGGCATTAACAACCTTGCTCCATTTTCTTATTTTAATATGGTTGGAGATGACCCACCTCATATTATGTTCTCTACTCGCAGAGATGCCAATTCCAATAAAGACACTCTAAACAACATTTTAGCCAACAAACAATTTGTGGTAAATATGGTTACCGAAACGCTCGTTGAACAAATGAATGCCTCAGCACAGTCGGTTCCTTCTGAGGTTGATGAATTTGAGTTGGTTGGCGTAACTCCTGTACCGTCTATTGCAGTAAAACCTAGGCGAGTTAAAGAAAGTCCAATACATTTAGAATGTGAATTGGCTCACCATTATTTTTTAGAAGACCACAAACAAGGTGGTGCTTGCGTACTTATTGGTAGAATAATTCACATGCATTATGATGATTCTGTGCTACTTGATGATTATAAAATAAATTTAGAAACCTACAAACCAGTTGCTCGTTTAGCAGGTTCAAATTACAGCAAAATAGGAGATGTTTTTTCGATAAAAAGAAATTAAAATATGAAGATAGCAGTTATTGGCGGTGGTCCTGGCGGACTTTATTTTTCGATACTTACCAAAAAAGCAATGCCCCATTGCCAAATAGATATCTATGAACGAAACAAACCCGATGATAGTTTTGGATTTGGTGTTGTTTTTTCAGATGAAACGCTAGGTGAATTCTTAAAACGCGACATGCAATCATACGAATTAATTCGAAGCAAATTTGCTTATTGGGATGATATAATTATAGCAAGAAATGGTGAACAAGTCAGCATTGCAGGTAACGGATTTTGTGGCTGCTCAAGAAAGACCTTATTACAATTACTGCAACAAAGATGCCTTGAAGAAGGTGTGAGTTTACATTTTGAACAAAGCATTGATGATTTATCTCAATATGCCGATGCAGATATTATTCTTGCTTCTGATGGAATTTCAAGCGGAATTAGAACCCATTATGAGAAAGAATTCGGAACCAAAATTGCTTTAAAGAAAAACCGATTTGTATGGCTTGGATCAACCAAACCTCTAGATGCTTTTACTTATTTTTTCAGAGAAACCCCACACGGAACCATTGTTGCTCACTCCTATCAATATGAAGAAAGACGCAGTACCTGGATTTTTGAATGCAGTAACGAAACCTGGGAAAAACATGGTTTTGAAGTAACTAATGAAGCCGACACAATCTCTAAAATTTCAGAACTATTTAAAGAAGAATTGGATGGACATCCATTACTTACCAATAAATCACATTGGCGACAATTTCCACATGTAACCAACGAAAATTGGTACCATAAAAATATCGTTTTACTTGGAGATGCTAAAGCGACTGCCCACTACTCTATTGGTTCCGGAACTAAATTAGCTATGGACTGTGCTATTGGTTTATCCGATGCAGTAATTGCAAATCCAACTGATGTGCAAGCGGCGTTTCAGCAATATGATAAATCTAGAAGAAATACGGTCGAAATGATTCAACATGCGGCTTTAGTTTCGCTAGATTGGTTTGAAAATATGGATCGCAACATGCAACATCCTTTTTATCAATTTGCTTTTGGATGCATGACGCGATCTAAAAAAGTGACTTATGAAAATCTACGATTACGTGACAAATCTTTTACAGATAAAGTATCGGAAGAGTTCAATAACAATCAACTCCCTGTTCCAGCTGCTTTTTCTAAATTTAAATTACGTGATTTAGAATTGCAAAATAGAATCGCGATGGCTCCAATGGGGCAATATCAAGCTGAAGATGGAGTTGTAAATGATTGGCATTTTCAACATTATACTTCAAGAGCTTTAGGTGGTTTAGGATTGATAGTAACCGAATTAACAGCGATATCAGAAAAAGGAAGAATAACTTTAGGTTGTGCAGGAATATATAATGAAAATCAATTAGTTGAATGGAAAAAAATAACTGATTTTATTCATAAAAATACGCAAACTAAAATCGGAATTCAACTGGGTCATTCGGGCAGAAAAGGTGCTACTAAAAAACCATGGGAAGGTGGTGAGCCAATCCAAAATGGTTGGGAATTACTCTCTGCTTCACCTATTGCTTTTAATGAAAAATTTGCAGTGCCGAAAGAAATGACTATTTCCGATATGGATCAAATTGTTTCGGAGTTTGTTCAGGCCACCAATAATGCAAATGAAGCAGGTTTTGATTTAATCGAATTACAAGCGCATCATGGATTTTTATTGGCTTCCTTCCTATCTCCACTTACAAATAAAAGAAAAGATGAATTTGGCGGAAGCATTGAAAATAGATTGAAATTTCCTTTGCGTGTTTTTAACGAAATGCGAGCTGTTTTTCCAAAAGAAAAACCAATGTCCGTTCGAATTTCTGCTACTGATTGGGCTGAAGAGGGAATTTCTGAAGCAGATGTATATACAATAGCCTCTGAATTCAAGAAAGCAGGTGCTGATATAATAAATGTTTCAACTGGTAATACCGTGGCAAATCAAAAGCCTCAAACGGGTAGAATGTGGCAGACGCCTTTTGCTGATGCCGTTCGAAATACCGTTCATATTCCAACCATTACAGCAGGTTACATTCAGGATATTGATCAAATTAACACCATTATTCTTAACGGAAGAGCCGATATTATTGCACTTGGAAGACCTTTGTTATTAGATCCATATTTTGTTCGAAATGCTCAAGCCTACGAACAATTAGAAACAGAAATTCCAAATTCCTACAAAGCTGGTCTTTCGTATTTATATCCTTTAAAAGCAGCCGAAAGAAAACAATTGGAAGGAATGAAAAAAGCATTGAAACCAAAAAGTAATAAAAAGTAATTATAAATTATGAATTACGAATTATGAAAAAAGATAATGTGGTGCAAATTAAAAGTTATGCATTTGCAGTTCGGATTGTAAATGTTTTTAAATATTTATCAGAAGAAAAAAAAGAATATGTACTTAGTAAGCAACTTTTAAGATGTGGAACTTCAATTGGAGCAAACATAGAAGAAGCAATTGGAGGACAGACTGAAAAAGATTTTTTTGCAAAACTTACCATTTCTTACAAAGAAGCAAGAGAAACTCATTACTGGATTAGATTGTTAAAAGACACTTCTTATCTTTCAAATGAAGAGGCTCAAAGTTTATTAAATGATGTTGAAGAATTATTAAGAATAATTGGTTCTATTCAAAAAACGTTACGTAATTCGTAATTTAAAATTCGTAATTATTTATGGAAGATAATTTTGCTCATGACAATTTACCTAATCAGGAATTACAACCTGATTATCTATTTACCGATTTACCTCAATTTCAGCACTCAGAAATACTGAATTGTGTAGATAAATTGTTGGACAATCATATTAAAGAAGGTCTCGGCAATAGCGTTTGC
>JBILNU010000088.1:0-8162 GCA_044374815.1 Flavobacterium sp. | reverse complement strand
TATTGAAATAAATTTGTTTCTTTTCGCCTTCGGCATTTTGTAAAATCATATCAAAATCTCCAGGAACTTCGGGTGCATCTTTCATTTTTACGACTTCACAAATCTTATCTAAATAATCCACAGATATATAAGCATCTTTTTGGAAGAAACGCGATTTACGCATGTTCTTCATCGAAATTCTGCTGGAAGTGATGTTAGCTACACATCCGTTTTCAAATTCAATTCGGGCATTTGCGATATCTGGAGATTGACTCAATACCGAAACTCCGCTGGCGTGAACTCCCTTTACTTTTGATTTTACTACACTTAATATGGCGTCAATATCATGAATCATCAAGTCTAATACCACAGGAACATCCGTGCCACGTGGATTAAATTCGGCCAAACGATGCGTTTCAATAAACATTGGATTTTCAATCATGTCTTTCACTGCAATGAATGCCGGATTAAATCGTTCTACATGTCCAACTTGCCCTTTAACGTTATATTCTTTTGCTAAAGCAATGATTTCTTCGGCTTCTTCTACAGTTGTCGCAATTGGTTTTTCGACAAAAACATGCTTGCCACTTTTTATAGAAACTTTGGCGCATTTATAATGAGAAAGAGTAGGAGTGACTATATCGATAACATCTACAGCATGAATTAATCTGGCTATGGTGTCAAATTGTTTGTAGCCAAATTCGGCAGCAATTTTAGCACCATTTTCTTGGTTTTCATCATAAAAACCAACCAATTCGTATTTTTCAGATTGTTGTAATAATCGCAAATGGATTTTTCCAAGGTGACCAGCACCAAGTACGCCAACTTTAAGCATAATAATTAAATTTTATCAAAAATAGTAATTAATTGATAATTGGTAATTGATAATTGGTATTTTGTTTTCTATTTTTACGGAATAATTTAGATTGTAAAATTGAAAGACACGAATAAACATAAAGGACTTCGTAATCAGTTAGCTAAAATTCTTGAAGATAAAGGCATAACTGATAAAAATGTATTGGAAGCAATTCGTACTATTCCGCGTCATTTGTTTTTGAATTCAAGTTTCGAAGATTTTGCCTACCAGGATAAAGCATTTCCTATAGGGGCAGGTCAAACCATTTCACAACCCTATACCGTTGCTTTTCAAAGCCAACTTTTGGAAGTAAAAAAAGACCAAAAAATATTAGAAATAGGAACTGGTAGCGGTTATCAAACCGCTGTTTTGTGTTTGCTGGGAGCCAAAGTATATTCTGTTGAACGTCAAAATGAATTGTTTAAAACGACTTCATTATTATTGCCTAAATTAGGAATTAGAGCCAAACATTTGTCTTTTGGCGATGGATATAAAGGTTTGCCAAATCATGCTCCGTTTGATAGTATTATTGTAACTGCAGGTGCGCCAATTATTCCGCAACCTTTAATGGCTCAGTTAAAAATAGGAGGTAGGTTGGTAATTCCGGTTGGGGAAAAAGAGCAAATTATGACCTTGCTTATTCGTAAAAACGAAACCCAATTTGAAAAACACGAATTTGGCGATTTTAAATTTGTACCCCTTTTAGAAAACAAAAATTAAATCGAATTCAATTTTGTTTTTAAATTTTCGATTTCAGATAATATTTCTGCTATTTGAGTTTCTTTGGAATTTTCCTTAAGTTCAATTCCTTTTTCTTTTAATATTTCTTTTATTGCTTGAATGGACTGCGGATTGAAATCAATTTGATGCTCAATTTTTTGTTTATACCAAGCCACTTTAAGGGTGTTTAGGTCGATTTCTAATTGAATTGCTAAATCTATAATTTGTTTTTCTGTAGGAATTCTTTGACCGCTTTCAAATTTACTAATTATAGCAGGGTCGATATTTACTAGTGCAGCAAGTTGACGCGTTCCTATATTTTTATTTACCCGAGCATTTTTTAATAAATCTTTCATTTGATAAAGTTAAATTAAAATTCTTTTTTAATTCGATCTAAGTCGCGCTTGGTGTCTTGTTCTTTTAAAGATTCGCGTTTGTCATAGGTTTTCTTACCTCTGCAAAGTGCAATTTCCAATTTAGCAAGTCCTTTTTCATTGGTAAATAATCGCAACGGAACTATTGTAAGTCCTTTTGATTCCACATTTCGAGCTAGGGATTTTAATTCTCTTTTGTTGAGCAAAAGTTTGCGCTCGCTTCTGGATTTATGATTGAATTGATTTCCAAATGCATACTCCTCAATATAGGTGTTAATGGCAAAAAGTTCTCCATTATTAAACTCACAAAAACTTTCTGCAATTTGAGCTTTACCTAATCGAATTGATTTAATTTCGGTTCCGGTTAGCACAATACCCGCCGTGAAGGTTTCAATTACTTCGTAATCAAACCGGGCTCTTTTGTTAAGTATGTTAGCAGTTTTAATCATTTCGATACAAAGGTACTAACAAATTAATGAAACAAAAAGCAAAATAATGGTGTTCGTTTTGATAAGCTTTTGATCAAGATTTTGTTACTCTTTTTTGTTAACAAAATGCCGTTTTTATTGATAAATGTTAGTTTTTTGATATTTGAAATTGATATTTTTAAAGCTATATTTGTAAACCAATACTATTTCTATGGAACAATTTGTTGTATCAGCTCGAAAATACCGTCCGCAAACATTTAAAGATGTGGTTGGACAGCAAGCTATTACAAGTACATTGTTGAATGCCATTGAAAGCAACCACCTTGCTTCTGCATTATTGTTTACAGGACCTCGTGGTGTTGGAAAAACAACTTGTGCCCGAATTTTAGCACGTAAAATTAACCAACCTGGTTACGACGATCCGAATGAAGATTTTGCATTTAATGTATTTGAATTGGATGCGGCTTCCAATAACTCGGTTGACGATATCCGAAACTTGATTGATCAAGTACGAATTCCGCCACAAACAGGTCAGTTTAAAGTATACATTATTGACGAGGTACATATGTTGTCTTCTGCTGCATTTAATGCTTTTTTGAAGACTTTAGAGGAGCCACCAAAGCATGCTATTTTTATTTTGGCGACGACCGAAAAACATAAAATCATTCCAACGATATTATCTCGTTGTCAAATATTTGATTTTAAAAGAATTACAGTAAAAGATGCTAAAGAACATTTGGCTGAAGTTGCAGCAAATCAAGGGGTTTCATTTGAAGATGATGCACTTCATATCATTGCTCAAAAGGCTGATGGCGCAATGCGGGATGCTTTGTCTATTTTTGATAGAGTAGTTTCTTATTGCGGGACCAACTTAACCAAACAAGCAGTTACCGAAAATCTTAATGTATTGGATTATGAGACGTATGTTTCGATAACCGATTTGATTTTGGAAAATAACATTCCTCAAATTTTGGTTTTCTATAATGATATTCTCTCAAAAGGTTTTGATGGTCATCATTTTATTGCAGGATTGGCATCGCATTTTAGAGATTTGTTAGTGTGTAAAAATCCATCCACTCTTTCTTTATTGGAAGCAGGGGAACAGGCTCAAAAATTATATGGTGAGCAGGCTCAAAAATGTTCTACAGATTTTTTATTAAAAAGCATCGAAATTGCTAATGATTGCGATTTAAAATTTAAAGTTTCCCAAAATCAAAGATTACTAGTAGAACTTGCCCTTATGCAACTTTGCTCTATCAATTTTGATGGAGAAAAAAAAAATGATTTTATAATTCCACCTACTTATTATAAAAGATCCGATTACTCCATTGTTGAAGCGCCAAGCCTGAAAAAACAGGATGAAAGCCCTGAGGTGGAAGAAACTAGCGAGAAGGTAGAAGTTGTAAGTCAGGATATAGAAGTTGATGTTGTAACGGCTCCAATTGAAAATGAACCAATTGTAACTCAAATCCAAGATTCTGCTATACAAAATTCTACACCAGTTTCAGGTCAAGTAAATGTTTCAGTGCTTTCATTAGCTAGTATTCGTGCTAAGAAAGAGATGCAAGAATCACAAAAAGGGATTGTTAAAGATGAAGTTCATTTTCCAAGTGAAGCTTTTACCGAAACCGAAATGCTCGATTTTTGGTTTAAGTATGCCCAACGATTAACCGATAAAGGATATATGATTATGGCTTCTTTATTGCGAATTAGCGACCCTAAATTGGAAGGAACTAAAATTATCTACGAGTTGCCAAATGAAGGGTCTAAAATTGATTTTGATAAAGAAAAACCCGATCTGTTAGGGTATTTACGCGGGCATTTACACAATCACGAAATAGCAATTGAAGTGGTTGTAAACGAAAGTGTAAAAAGTAAAATAGCATTTACTGCACAAGATAAATACAACAGACTAAATGAAATCAATCCGCATCTAGAAGAACTACGACGTGCTTTTGATTTGGATTTGTAAAAAAAAATTAATCTTTAATACAGCGTACAGAAAATCCTTCTTTTTTAAAACAGTTGAAATTATCAACACTTCCAAAATTATAACTCAAATATCTAATAATAGCTAAATTATTACTTAATTCGGTTGAACTCCACCAAAATCCATAGCTTCCCATATTTGTAAATAATCCATTTGATCTACGAGAACCACCAGGGAGTCCTGAAAAACCACTAGAATTAGTTGCATCTACATTCGGGCTTAACCAATTAGAATTAACAAATTCTTTCATTTTTCCTCCAGCAATATTTGGATTTATTGTTCCACCATTTGAATTTGGATCAAGACAGTTAATCATAATACTCCATTCGTTATTTGATGGAATGTGATAGCCTTCAGGTGCAATTCCACGTGGATCATTTATTGCATACCAATTATATAATTTTCCATAAATTGTTTCATTAGCTTGATCATTATTATAATAACACCAAGCCCCCGTTGTTAATGTTGACCATTCATCAATATTTGTCACTTGAGGAATGATATCACCATTTCTATATTTAGTAACATTTAAGTTTGTTTTAGTCCAAAATTGATTACAAATATTAACTAATGGATAGATATTACCATCAATGTCTGAAACTGATGTGCTTGGAGTGGTAATGGTAAATTCATTTGAATAATTAATTGAATTACCTTCAGCATTTTTTGAACAAACTCTGTAAGTATATTCCGTTCCAGAGGTAAGTTCAAGATTATTATATGTTTTAATATTTTTAGCTGTAGTACCTATTTCTGAAAAAGTTCCACCTCCAATTTTTCGCTCAATGACAAATCCAGTTTCATTATAAGAATTATCTAACCAAGATAAATTTACTTGAGTAGGAGAAACAATTAATCCATATAAATTACTTGGTGCTGCTGGAACAGCAGGTAATGAAGTGTTTTCGTTTGAATCAGTATTTGAAGAACAAGAACATATAAATAGAAAAGTTAGAATTAGAAACAGTATATTTTGAATTTTCATAATTTCATGGTTTTAAACAAAAATATAAATAATTTTAAATATTGTTGTTTAAAGCACAAAAAATGTAGATATTATATAGTCAATATTATAAAACACATCTAATATGGATTTATTATAATTAAAAAAAGGGATGTAAGTACATCCCTTTTTTATTATTCATTTCCCTTTTTCAAGAAAACGATTAAACCTTTCATATAAGTTTGTTGGTCATCATATAAACTCATATGACTTCCGTTGGCGCAATATAAATAGGTTCCTTTTTGAAATTGTGAAGCCATCCATTTCATATATTGCGGATCCATGGTGTCGTATTTTGCTCCAATTACTAAGGTTGGAACTGAAATATTCTTTAATTCCTTAGATACATCCCAGTGGGTTAATTTACCTGAAAGTCCCATTTCGCTTGGACCTTGCATCGTAATATAAAGAGATTGATTTAATCTTCCCATTGATCTTGTAACCGGTTCTGGCCATTCGTTTACAGGTAATCTTAAAATATGCTGGTTGTAAAAATTTGCCATTAATAGTTCCATGTATTTTGGGTTGGAATAGTCTTTTTTTGCCTCTAAATCTTGAATTGTTTTTAGAACATCAGGATTCAATTTGCTTTGAAGCACTTTAGAATATTCGCC
Organism: Flavobacterium sp.; assembly: GCA_044374815.1. GTDB lineage: Bacteria > Bacteroidota > Bacteroidia > Flavobacteriales > Flavobacteriaceae > Flavobacterium. The sequence continues at coordinate 2,198 of JBILNU010000088.1, read as the reverse complement.
ATATTTTGGGCAACTCGCCATCATATTAGAAACGACAATTCCTTTAAGATTATTTTGGTATTTAAGCGCATATTGCATGGCTAAAATTCCGCCCCAAGAATGACCTAATAAATAAAAATTATCTTTATTAAGTTTTAAAGCTACACGCACTTGTTCTACTTCTTCAACATATCTAGGTAAGTCCCACATTGTTGTATCGTTGGGGTTATCTGAAAAACCAGTACCCAATTGGTCGTAGTAAATAAATTCAATTCCTTCTTTTGGTAAGAAACTTTCCATGCATTCAAAGTACTCATGAGTCATTCCCGGGCCACCATTTAGAAGCAGCAATTTAATTTTCGGATTGTTTCCAACGCGTTTTGTCCAAACATTAAATTTCCCTTTTGGAGTTTCAATGGCAATTTTTTGAACGCCACCAATTTGCATTCCTGAAGTTTCAGAATTAAAATAAGTATTCGACTTTTCTTCTTGCTTACATGAAATAAGAGTTAGTAAAGCAATTAACAATAGAATTTTTTTCATAAATTTTGTTTAGTTTTTTAGATTGCTAGAACTTAGATTTTTCCATAGTACATGGCTTTTACTATTCCATCTGAAAGACCAATTTTAGGAACATATATTTGACGTGCTCCACTCCATTTCATAGCGTTTAAATAAATTCTAATTGCTGGAATAATTACATCGGCCCGATCGGTATTTAATCCAAGTTCAAAAATTCGTTCTTCATATGATAGTGAACTTAAATACTGATATTGTGTATTTAAGTACAAAAAGGACAATGGTTTAGATTGTTGTTTTCCTGATAGTTTAAATATTTTATTAATATTTCCTCCGGAGCCAATTAAAGTTATATTTTCAAAAGGTTCGCAATGCAGTTTGATCCATTTTTCAATTTCTTCCCAAACTAGATCATTTACCATGTTATTTATCAATCTAACAGTTCCATTTTTAAATGATTTTGATGCAATCATATTTCCATCTGAGAACAGAGAAAATTCAGTACTTCCACCACCTACATCAACATATAAATACGTTTTATCGGTAGCTATTAAATTATGTAAATCAGATGAAGCAATTATTGCAGCTTCTTGTTTTCCGTCAATTATATCAATTTCAATTCCTGTTTTTTCTTTGATGCTATTTACAATTTCTTTGTTGTTAGTGGCCTCTCGCATCGCCGAAGTAGCACACGCCTTATAGCGCTCCACTTTATAAACCTTCATGATTAACTTGAAGGCTTCCATAGCATCAATCATTCGATCTATATTTTCGGAAGTAATTTTACCCACTGTAAAGGCATCTTGTCCCAGTCGAATGGGAACTCTAACAAGTTCAGATTTATTAAATTGTGTATCTTTTCCTTTTTGTTCAACCACATTTGCAATAAGTAAACGCATAGCGTTTGATCCTATATCAATGGCAGCATATTTTTTTATTGAAATCATTTACTTTTGGCGGTTATTGAGCTATAAAAACGGAATGTCTTTACTTGACTCTTATAGGTTTTTATAATAATTGTAAGTTTCTAATTGTGCTCTAAAAACTGGCTCGTCTTCTTTTCTAATTCGGTATTTATTGTCTAATTTTTCTGAATGGTAACGCGCTTTTACATTTCCTTTCCAACCCACTTCAAAAGTCTCGATCAATTGTTTTTTTATATCTTCTTGATAAATAGGGCAGGTAACTTCTACACGTCCATCTAAATTACGAGTCATAAAATCGGCAGATGAAATAAAAACTTCCGGATTGTTATCATTGCAAAAAATAAATAAACGAGAATGTTCTAAGAAATTATCTACAATGCTTATTGCTTCAATATTTTCACTCATTCCTTTTACACCCGGAATTAAACAGCAAATACCACGAATTTGCAATCTCAATTTTACTCCTGCATTACTTGCTTCATACAATTTATCAATCATTGCAATGTCGGACAAGCTGTTCATTTTTAGATTAATGTAAGCAGGTCTTCCTGCTCTAGCATTATGGATTTCTCGATCAATTAGTTTATAAAATCTGTTTCTTGAGTAATGAGGAGAGACAATTAAATGCTTGTAGCGGTGTAATCGATAATTTACTTCAAAAAAATCAAAAATTCTTGAAACTTCTTTTAAAATTTGTTGGTGACTGGTTAATAAAGTAACATCGGTATATACTTTGGCAGTTGACTCATTGAAATTTCCAGTAGAAATAAATCC
>JBILNU010000087.1:0-8211 GCA_044374815.1 Flavobacterium sp. | reverse complement strand
AGATTTTCCAGATATTGCCAAAGTGAAAATTGCAATTATTGGAGTGCCAGATCATAGAGGAGATCAGACTTTTACTAAAGAATCTGATTTATCTTCTATCCGATTAAATTTATACAATCTTTTTCCCGGAAATTGGAGTAGTACTATTGCAGATTTAGGAGATATTCTTCCAGGAAATTCTCCAGAAGACACTTATTTCGCTTTGCAAAAAGTAGTTTCGAGATTAATAAAAAACAATGTAATTCCGATTATTATTGGAGGCTCTCAAGATTTGACCTATGCTTTATATAGAGGGTATGATAATTTAGAGCAAATGGTAAATTTAGTTTCCATTGATTCGAAATTTGATCTATCAAAGCATGAGGATTCTGCACTTGCAGATTCCTATTTATCTAAAATAATAATAGAAGAGCCTAACAATTTGTTTAATTACAGTAATGTTGGGTACCAAACCTATTACAATTCTCAAGAGGAGATCGATTTGATTGAAAAATTATTTTTTGATGCGTATCGATTGGGTGAAATTTGTAATTCAATTGCAATTGCTGAGCCTGTTTTTAGAGATGCTGATTTGGTAAGCTTGGATTTAACCTGCATAAAATCTTCCGATTCGGGTAATTTTAACAATTTTCAACCAAACGGATTTAATGGCAAAGAGATTTGTGCACTTTCTAGATATGCCGGTATTAGTGATCGTGTTTCCTGTTTTGGAATATTTAACCACCAAGGGAGTATTCAAGAAACAGCACTTATTGCTCAAATAATATGGTACTTTATTGAAGGGGTTCACTATCGTTCTAATGAATATCCATTTGGCAGTAAAGACAATTATATCAAATATACTGTGCCAACAGAAGAGGAAGATGTAGTGTTTTATAAAAGTGACAAAACAGAAAGATGGTGGATTGAAATACCATTTTTTGCAAATGTTAACAATAAACTAAAAAAGAATACGTTATTACCGTGTTCACACGATGATTATTTGGCTGCATGCAACCAAGAATTGCCCGAACGATGGTGGAAAGCGCAAAGAAAAAGCATAATTTAATTTTGTTTATTGGGAATAAATCCATTAAAATAAAAGTATTGATTTTCTATGCATTAGATTGAAATTTAGAATGATAATTTTGTTTATTAACTTATTTTTAATAAAAAATTGAAATTTTAAGAAACAAATAATTGTTTTTTTGAAAAAAAATAGATAGGTTTACGGCCTTTAAATAAGAATACATATTTAACCAAATTTATATGAAGAAGTTCATTGCACTTGCATCAGTTATTACCCTATTAGTAAGCTGTGGAAAGTCTAACGACAAAGGAGAGTTAGTTGGAGTTAAAGGAAAAAAATGGCATCCAGAGAAACCTTTTGGTATGACATTAGTTCCTGGTGGTGCTTATATTATGGGTAAATCAGATGATGATTTAGCTAATGTGCAAGACGCGCCTGCTAAAACAGTTACAGTTAGATCTTTTTACATGGATGAAACAGAAATAACTAATAGTGAATACCGACAATTCGTAGAATGGGTGAAAGACTCTATTATTAGAGTTCGTTTAGCTATACTAGCTGATGAAACAGGTGCTAAGCCTGGTGGTGGAAAAGGTGGAGGTAAAAGCGGAAAATCAAATGGAAGTATTGGTGATTTTGCTTTTAATGACCAAGATCCAGCGAAAATGACACCATACGATAAATACATGTATGAAAATTATTATAGTGTTGGAACTGCTGATGATCCTTATGCTGGAAGAAAATTAAATCGTAAAATAAAATTAATCAAAGAAACAAAACAATATCCAGATGAGTTCTACACTGAAGTAATGGATACAATGTATCTTCCTATTTCGGAATCATTCAATGGATTAAGAACTATTGATGTAAATAAATTGCAGTTTCACTATTCTTGGATGGATATTCAAGCAGCAGCTAAAGCTAAAGTAGGAAAACGAAGTAAATTTATCAAAACAGAAAATACTAAAATTTATCCTGATACTACAGTTTGGATTAAAGATTTTGCATATTCATATAATGAACCAATGCACAATGACTATTTTTGGCACCAAGCTTATGGAGATTACCCTGTTGTAGGTGTTAGTTGGAAACAAGCTAAAGCATTTTGTGCTTGGAGAACTTTGAAAAAGAATATTTATATTAAACAAAAGAAAGGTAGAGATTTAATTAATACCTTTCGATTGCCTACCGAGGCAGAATGGGAATTTGCTGCTCGTGGTGGCCTACAATCTGGTAATTATCCATGGGGAGGACCTTATACTAAAAATGATAGAGGTTGTTATTTAGCAAACTTTAAACCAAGTAGAGGAGATTATGCAGCAGATAATGCTTTGTATACTTTAGAAGCAAAATCTTTTCAGCCAAATGGATACAACTTATATAACATGGCAGGAAATGTATCAGAATGGACTGAGTCTTCCTATGATGCTAATGCCTATGAATTTGTGTCAACAATGAATCCAAATGTTTCGGACGCAACTAACAAGCGTAAAGTGGTTCGAGGGGGTTCATGGAAAGATGTTTCTTATTTCCTTCAAGTAGGAACAAGAGATTTTGAATACCAAGATACTGCAAGAAGTTATATAGGCTTCAGAACAGTTCAAGATTACATGGGAACACAAACCACAGTAAAAAAATAACCTAAATAAATTTGTATATCAAATAACTTAAATAAATTAAACTTAACTAACTAAAAATTATTATTACTATGGGATTATTACCAAAAAGAGTTATGGAATTCACCTACGGAATGGGTGCGGCAGTCGTTATTGTTGGAGCATTATTTAAAATTCAACACTGGCCAGGTGCAAGTGAATTTCTTATTGTAGGATTATTAACAGAAGCTGCAATTTTTGCTTTATCAGCTTTTGAAACATCTGCAGATGATATAGATTGGTCAATAGTATATCCAGAATTAGCTGGAGGACAAGCAAAAGAAAGAACAAAAAAAGAAGATGCTGATGGATTGCTTTCAAAAAAATTAGATGCAATGCTTAAAGAAGCTAAAATTGATGGTGAATTAATGGCAAGCCTAGGAAATAGCATTAAAAACTTTGAAGGAGCAGCAAAATCTATTTCTCCTTCTGTTGATGCAATGGCAGGTCAAAAGAAATATGCAGAAGAAATGAGTAAAGCTGCTGCTCAAATGGAAGCATTAAATGGTTTATACCAAATGCAAATGCAAAGCGCTGAAAGAAATGCTCAAATCAACAACGAAGTTGCTGAAAACAACATGAAATTAAAAGATCAAATGCAATCGTTAACTTCTAACTTATCTACATTAAATAATGTATATGGTGGAATGCTTTCTGCAATGAACTCTAAAGGATAATTAGTTTAAAAACTAAATTTATTATTAAACAAAATTTTAAACAAACTAATTAGAAAAAATGGCAGGAGGAAAATTAACCCCTAGACAGAAGATGATTAACCTGATGTATCTGGTTTTCATCGCTATGTTGGCATTAAACATGTCAAAAGAAGTATTATCGGCGTTTGGATTAATGAATGAAAAATTTGACACCGCGAATATCGCTTCTAAAGCAAACAATGAAAAATTATTGTCTTTAATTGATCAAAAAGGTGCTGAAAATCCAGGACTTTATGGTCCAGCAAAAAATGCTGCTGATAAAATTAAAACAATTTCTAAAGACTTTTATGAATATATTGAAACTTTAAAAGCAGATGCCAAATTTGGTATTGAATTAGATGAAGAAACTGGAAAACTTCCATACGAAGCTATGGATAAAGGACCTCACATAGATGAAACTTGGTTTCAAGGAGATGGATATTCTGCTAAAGGAAATGAAATTATTTCAAAAATTAACAAGTATGTAGCTGATATGAAAGCTGCTGCTGCTAGTGAACCTAGTTTAGCTAAAAAATTAATCCCTATTGTTAAAGATGTAGAATCTAAATTTGGTACAGCAGATGTTAAAGATGGACAAGGTGTTACCAAAAAATATCTTTCTTATCACTTTGAACATTTTCCAGCAATTGCTTCCTTAGCAAAATTAACTGCTTGGCAAAATGACATCAAAAAAGCGGAGTTTGATAGTTATAGCAGCTTACTTGGAGGTGCTGCTGTTGAAGCTGCTTCCATGAAGAACTATACTGCTTTAGTTGTTTTAGAAAAAAGCGCTTACTTTCAAGGTGAAGCGGTTAAAGGAAAAGTAGTATTAGGAAGATATGATGAAAATACTAAACCAACTTCTTTCCAAGGTCCTGGTAAAATTGAAAACGGTCAAGCTGTAATTTCGATGACTGCAGGTTCTATAGGTGAGCAAAACATTAATGGACAATTTACCTTCATGGAAGATGGAAAATCAGTTCCATTGAAATTTGAAGGAAAATATGTTGTAATTCCTCGTCCAAACTCAGCTAACATATCAGCTGATAAAATGAACGTAGTTTATAGAGGTTTACCTAACCCAATGACAATCTCATTTGCAGGTATTGGTGACAATAACGTTACTGCTTCTGCTCCTGGATTAACTAAAGCGGGTGCAAACGGTAAATATAACTTAAACCCTGGTGCTGGAGAAGAAGTAACTGTATCTGTAACTGGAAAAATGTCTGACGGTAAAAGTGTATCAGATAAAAAAACATTCAGAATCAAAGGTATTCCTGCTCCTCAAGCTGCAATTGGAGGAACGACTGGTAGCCAAAAGGGTGCAAAAACTCGTTTACAATCTTCTCAAATTACTGCTGTCCTTCCAGATTTCTTATACGATTTGAAATTCCAAGTAACTCAGTTTGTATTGAAAGTTCCTGGACAAGCTTCTATCGTTGTAAATGGAGACAGAGTAAATGCACAATGTGTTGCTGCTTTAGCTAGAGCAACTAAAGGAGATCAAATTACAATTTCTGATGTTAAAACTAAGATTATTGGTGATGGCGCAGGAATACAAACAAAAACTGCAGCCCCTGCAATTTTTGAAATACAATAAAAATTTAAGTAGGTCGTTATAAACCTAACTTAGAGTAATTAGAATAATAATTATGAAATTGAAAAAATTAATACTAGCGGTAGTTATTGTTTTTGGAAGCATAGCTTCTAATGCACAATCCAACTTATTAAATGCAAAAACTCCAGCAGAGATTGGTAAAAAAACTGCTGCACAATTGGAGTCAGAAAATGATAAGCCTCTTCCTTACGGATACGTGCATGATAGAGATGTATTAATGGGTAAAACTACATGGGAGTATGTTGATCTTGATGAAAGAATTAATTTTCCTATGTACTATCCTGTAGATACTGCATTCGTTGGTAAAGATCGTAGATCACTTTTTCAAGTCTTATTAAACAACATTAAATCTGGTAAAATTACTGAGGTTTATGGTGATGATTATTTTAATTCAAAAAAAACATTAAAAGATATGGAGTCAGTATTTAAATATACTGATACTGTTCCTGCAGGTATTGATGAATATAATACAGATATTGAAGGTTATAAATCTGGAAAAAAAGTATTAGATAAACAATATATCAATGTTACAGAATTAGCAGCTTCAGATGTAAATGGATACAGAATAAAAGGTTTTTGGTATTTTGACAAGCGTCAAAGCGAATTAAAATATAGATTATTAGCAATATGTCCTGTAGCTGTTGAAGCGCGTGATAAAGCAAAAGGTAATACAGAAACAATTGATTTATTCTGGGTGTATTATCCATCTGTTCGTGATGTGCTACATGGATCTAAAGCTTTTAATAATCGAAACTCTGCAATGCCAATTACTTTCGATCAATTATTAAATTCACGACATTTTAATGGAGTTATTTATAAAGAAGAGAATGTATATGGTGATAGAGAAATTCAAGATTATATGAAAGATAATGCACAAATGCAATTATTAGAATCCGAAAGAGTGAAAGATAAAATTCGCGATTTCGAGCAAGATATGTGGACTTATTAATGTAATTTCATAGCTAATTAAAAACTCTTACCTTTGGTAAGAGTTTTTTTATACTCTAAATTTTTTTAAATATTTTTTAATGCTCGATTATATTATTGTTGGTTCTGGGTTGGCTGGGATTGCTTTTTCTGAAGTAGCTTTGCAAAATGGGAAAACCATTTTGGTAATCAATGATGCTTCTCAAAATTCATCTCAAATAGCGGGAGGGCTTTATAATCCAGTTATATTAAAGCGGTTTAGTGAAGTATGGAAAGCAGGTGAGCAGTTGGATTTATTATATGAATTTTATGCTTCTTTAGAATCTAAACTAAATATTAAGTTAGATTATAATTTACCCTTATTACGAAAATTTCATTCCGTAGAAGAGCAAAACAATTGGTTCACTGCCTCAGATAAACCCAATCTTTCCCGATTTCTTTCTACAAAACTAATTACTACCAAATATAATTGTATTAATTCTCCTTACAATTTTGGAGAAGTTTTAGATTCCGGTTATGTAGATACTGCTCTGTTACTTGAGCACTACCAAAAGTTTTTAAACTCAATTCATGCTATAAAAAATGAAACTTTTGATTATGCCGCTTTAGAAATTCATAGTGATTATTTAATCTATAAAAACATAAAAGCAAAACGAATTGTTTTTGCAGAAGGTTTTGGAATGCTTTCTAATCCTTATTTTTCTAATTTACCTCTAGATGGTACAAAAGGAGAATTATTGCTTATAAAAGCTCCAAATTTGAATTTGGATGTGATCATTAAATCTTCGATTTTTATAATTCCGTTGGGGAATGATTTATATAAAGTGGGTGCTACTTACAATTGGGAGGATAAAACCAATATTCCAACTGAAGCTGCCAAAAACGAACTGGTTTTGGAACTAAAAGAATTAATAAATTGTGATTTTGAGATCCTAGATCATTATGCCGGAGTTCGTCCTACTGTTAAAGACCGAAGACCTTTAGTAGGTACCCATCCAATACATCATAATTTACATGTTTTAAATGGCCTCGGAACACGAGGGGTAATGCTGGCTCCAGCAATGGCAAAAAGCTTATTCAACCACATTGAAAACAATATTCCTTTAGATAAAAATATTGATATCCGAAGAATTAAGAATTATCTCTCCAGTTTTTATCATAGCTGATAAACATATTGATGTATATGTTTCTAGCCAATCGAGCTGTAATTGGCATTAAAGCTATTAATCCAACTCCAATTCCTATAAAGGTAGTTTTTACAGACAATCCTATAATTAAATTCAAGGTTACAAAAATAGCTACTCCAATGGCAACCGTAACACCGTAACTTACATACATGGCGCCATAGAAAAAGGATGGTTCAATCATGTATTTTGTTTCACAATGACTACAAGTTTCATGCATTTTATAAATACTGCTCAATTTGTATGGATTTTTTTCACAATACATACTTTCTTCATGACATTTAGGACAAGTTCCTGTTAAAATACTATATAATTTGGATCCTTTTTTTAACATTTGCAAAAATTTTCTACAAAGGTATACTTTACGAAAGTTTTTAATGTAACAATTGTAACAAATATTATGCTAAATATCCACAATTTATCGGTTTCCTTTGGGGGCTCTTTTCTTTTTGAAGAAGTAACTTTTCGTCTAGGATCAGGAGATCGAGTAGGTCTTGTTGGTAAAAATGGAGCGGGTAAATCAACCATGCTAAAAATTTTGGCAGGCGATTTCAAACCCGATTCGGGTCAAATTGCAACCGAAAAAGAAGTCAAAATTGGATTTTTAAGACAAGACATCGATTTTGAACACGGAAGAACGGTGCTTGAAGAAGCCTACGAAGCATTTACGGAAATCAAAATGGTGGAGAAAAAGCTTGAAGAAGTAAACCATCTTTTGGTAACAAGAACCGATTATGAAAGTGAAGAATACGGACAAATAATTGAGGATTTATCTGATTATACGCATCGTTTTGAATTGTTAGGAGGGTATAATTATGTTGGGGAAACCGAGAAAATATTATTAGGATTAGGGTTCAAACGTGAAGTTTTTAATGACCAAACGGATACTTTTTCGGGTGGATGGCGTATGCGTATCGAATTGGCAAAATTACTGCTACAATCTAATGATATATTGCTTCTCGATGAGCCTACCAACCACTTGGATATTGAAAGTATCATTTGGCTAGAAAGTTTCTTGAGAAATTTCCCTGGAGTAGTGGTTATTGTTTCGCACGATAAGATGTTTTTGGATAATGTAACCAATAGAACTATTGAAATTTCTCTTGGAAAAGCGTATGATTTT
>JBILNU010000086.1:0-8269 GCA_044374815.1 Flavobacterium sp. | reverse complement strand
AGTGCGCCAACAGGTGCTGCAACACAATCATTCTGTGGAACTGCTAATCTATCTCAACTTTCAGTAATTGGAAGTAACATTAGATGGTATAGTGCAGCAACAGGTGGTGTTGAATTCCCATCTTCGATTTGGTCAGCTGTTGGATTAGTTAATGGAACTACCTATTATGCTTCTCAAACCGTTAATGGTTGTCAAAGTGTTTCTCGATTAGCAGTTACTGTTTCAATTAATGCAACTCCTTCTGCTCCAAATGCATCAGCACAATCTTTCTGTGGAAGTGCTACCGTTGCAGATTTAGTTCCTTCTGGTTCATCATTAACTTGGTATGATGTTGCTACTGCTGGTTCAGCATTAACTTCAGGCACTGCTTTAGCATCAGGTACTTATTATGTTTCACAAACAACTAATGGTTGTGAAGGACCAAGAACAGCTGTTGCTGTTACTTTAAATGTAACTTCAGCTCCAACTGCATCTGCACAAACTTTTTGTGGTCCTGTAACTGTAGCTAGTTTAGTTGCTTCAGGAACTTCAATTAAATGGTATAATGTTGCAACAGGTGGTGCTGCTTTAGCTGGATCTACTTCATTGTCAACAGGTACTTATTATGTAACTCAAACATTAAATGGATGTGAAAGCCCAAGATTATCTGTTGCTGTAACTGTAAATACAGTTGCTGCGCCAACTGGTGCTGCTGTTCAAGATGCTTGTATTACAGAAACTATTGCTGACTTTGTAGTGACAGGTGATACAGGTGCTGTATTAACTTGGTATGCTACAAGTACTTCAACTACTTCAATCCCTACATCAACTCCTGCAGTATTGAATTCATTCTACTATGTTTCTCAAACTGTTAATGGTTGTGAAGGACCAAGATTAGTAGTGATTGCTTCTGGACCATGTTTAGGTAACGAAGAGTTTGATATGTCAAGCTTCTCTTACTATCCAAATCCAACTAGAGATATTGTAAACATTAGTTACTCTAAAGAAATAACTCAAATTAAAGTATTCAACATGCTTGGTCAACAACTAATTGATACTAAAGTTAATTCTACGACTACTCAAGTTGATTTATCTCGATTTGCAACTGGTACTTACTTTATAGAAGTAACTTCTGATGAAGTATCTAAAACAGTTAAAGTAATTAAAGACTAATTGTATTTTATAAATTGAAAAAAAGAGCCATCGAAAGATGGCTCTTTTTTGTTTCTGATTAATTATCACAAAAAAAAGGCTTTGCAACGCAAAGCCTTTTTTTAATTAGTTTAGATTGTTAATCAAATTCTGAAGTAAAAAATAATTTTACACTTGGATATTTACTTTGTGTCATTTGAATTGTAAAATCGGAATCAGCTAAAAATACTAATTGATTGTATTTGTCATGCGCTAAAAATTTTTGTTTTACGCGTCTGAATTCTTTAAACTCTTCATTTTTTGCATCATCGGGTTTAACCCAACATGCTTTATGTACCGGAAAGTTTTCGTAGTTACATTTTGCACCATACTCATGCTCTAAACGATATTGAATAACTTCGTATTGAAGTGCACCAACGGTACCAATTACTTTTCGATTATTCATTTCTAAAGTAAATAATTGAGCAACACCCTCGTCCATTAATTGATCAACTCCTTTTTCCAATTGTTTTGCTTTCATTGGATCGGCATTATTAATGTATCTAAAATGCTCTGGTGAGAAACTCGGAATTCCCTTGAAATTCATAATTTCTCCTTCTGTTAAAGTATCTCCAATTTTGAAATTGCCGGTATCGTGTAATCCAACAATATCTCCTGGATAGGAAATATCTACTATTTCTTTCTTCTCTGCAAAAAAGGCATTCGGACTCGAAAATTTTAAACTTTTATTTAAGCGAACATGCATATAGGGTTTGTTTCTTTCAAAAGTTCCCGATACAATTTTTATAAACGCCAATCGGTCACGGTGTTTTGGATCCATATTGGCATGAATTTTAAAAACAAATCCAGATAGTTTTTCTTCTTCTGGATTTACTAATCGCGTATCTGATTCTTTTGCTCTAGGTGTTGGAGCAATTTCCACGAAACAATCTAAAAGTTCGCGAACTCCAAAATTATTTAATGCCGAACCAAAAAATACAGGCTGTAAATTACCAGCCAAATATTCCTCTTTATTAAAAGCCGGATAAACTTCCTCAATTAATTCTAATTCTTCACGCAATTTGTTTGCTGGATTTTCTCCAATCAATTTATTAAGCTCTGGGCTCATTAGATCCGAAATAGCAATAGTATCTTCAATATTTTTTCTACTATCTCCGCTAAAAAGATTAATGTTCTTCTCCCAAATATTATAAATTCCTTGAAAATCATATCCCATTCCGATAGGGAAACTTAACGGAGTTACTTGAAGACCCAATTTCTTTTCAACTTCATCCATAAGGTCAAACGCATCTTTTCCTTCTCTATCTAATTTATTTATAAATACAATAATTGGAATTTTACGCATTCTGCAAACCGAAACTAATTTTTCTGTTTGTTCCTCAACCCCTTTAGCAACATCAATGACTACAATTACACTATCAACTGCAGTTAAAGTTCTAAAAGTGTCTTCAGCAAAATCCTTGTGTCCTGGTGTATCCAAGATGTTGATTTTTTTGTCTTTATAATTAAAGGCCAAAACCGAAGTGGCAACAGAAATTCCTCTTTGGCGCTCAATTTCCATGAAGTCACTGGTTGCGCCTTTTTTTATTTTGTTATTTTTAACTGCTCCCGCTTCTTGAATTGCCCCTCCAAAAAGTAATAGTTTTTCAGTTAGTGTGGTTTTTCCAGCATCGGGATGCGAGATAATTCCGAAAGTTCGACGACGTAATATTTCTTTTAAAAAACTCATAGATTATATAATGGATTGCAAAAATACTATTTATTAAATAAATAACTAATGCTAGTTGCTATTTCCAATTGCAATACCAATTTCTGTTAATAAATTTATGTTAATAGTAGGTACTAATGTTGTTTAATACTTCCTATTTGTTACTTTTGTTGATTGTATTTAGATTTTTCTAAATGTAAAATTTATATTGTTTTTTATAACTTAATTTAATTGAATTGACAATGAAGTTAAAGCATGTTTTTTTAGGATTTTTGATGGGATTTTTTTTGGTTGCAAATGCGCAATCTAGTTCTAAAGAGGTATTATTTACTATTGATGACCAACCGTTTTATACTGATGAATTCATTCGAGTTTACAATAAAAACTTAGATTTAGTAAAGGACGAATCTCAAAAAGATTTGAATCAATATTTGGATTTATATATTGGGTATAAATTAAAAGTTTCTAAAGCAAATAAATTAGGATTGCAAAACAATTCTCAATACCAAACCGAATTAAAAAGCTACAGAACTCAATTATCAAAAAATTACACCACCGATTCTAAAGTTACTAAAGAACTTGTAGATGAAGGATATAAAAGACTACTAAAAGAAGTAAATGCTTCGCACATATTAATTTTAGCTGATGAAAATGCTGCTCCTGCAGATACTTTAGCAGCTTACAACAAAATTATGGAAATTCGATCTAGAATTCAAAATGGCGAAGATTTTGGTACTCTAGCAGCAGCGCTTTCTCAAGATCCATCCGCTAAAGATAATAAAGGTAATTTAGGTTATTTTACTAGTTTTAAAATGGTTTATGCCTTTGAAAATGGAGCATACAATACTAAATTAGGTTCAGTTTCAATGCCCGTTCGCACTCGTTTTGGATATCATTTAATTAAAGTTAATGATATTAGAGATAATCGTGGAGAGATTGCAGTTGCTCACATTATGATATTAAAAAATAAAGACGGTGTTGCTGTAGAAAATGCGAAAGCTACATGTGAAGATGTATATCAAAAATTACAACAAGGAGAAAATTTTGAAGAATTAGCAAAACAATTATCTGAAGATAAATCATCTGCATCAAAAGGAGGTGTTCTTAATCGTTTTGCCTCTGGACAACTTAGTTCTGAAGAATTTGAAAACCAAGCTTTCACATTAACTAAAGACAATCCAATTTCAAAACCATTTGAAACTCAATTTGGATGGCATATTGTAAAACTATTAGATAAATTTCCTGTTAAGTCCTACGAAGATTCAAAATTAGAATTAGAAAATAAAATCAGCAAAGATGATCGTTCCCGATTAATTACTAATTCATTAACAGAAAAATTAAGAGTAAAATATCCAATAAAAAAAGATGTAAAATTATATGCTGATTTGTCAAAAGCAGTTACTGATGCATTTTTTGAGAACAAATGGGCGGTACCAACTGATGTAAAGAAATACGATAAAACCGTATTCTCAATTGGAACAAAAAGTTACAAAGGAACCGAATTCTTAGATTATGTTTTCTCAAAACAAAAAGCGGGTTCTGCAATTAGACCTATTGAGAAACTAACTAATTTTCTGTTTGACTCATTCGTTGACGAAAAAAGAAATCAATATTATTATGACAACTTAGAAAATGAATTTCCAGAATTTTCAGCAGTAATGGATGAATACCGTGATGGTCTTTTGTTGTTTGATTTAATGGATAAAGAAATATGGCAACGCTCTAAATCAGATACAACTGGATTAAAGGCTTTTTATGAATCTCAAAAAGACAAACACCTATGGAAAACTAGAGTGAATATCGAAATTTACTCTTCGACAGACATGAATAAAATGAAAAAAGTTTTAAGTATGTTGAAGAAAAATCAAACTCCTAAAGACATCAAAGATAAATTCAATTCTAAAGACAACGTAAGTGTAATGTTTTTTGAAGGAATATATGAAGAAGGAGCAGAGGCATTGCCTAAAGATACTAAAATGGAAAAAGGGGTTTCTGAAATTACAAATAAAGGGGAATACTATTATGTGACAAATGTGAAAGAAGTGCTTCCAGCTGGTTCTAAAACTCTTGATGAATGTAGAGGTAAATTAGTAAATGAATACCAACAATATCTTGAACAAAACTGGGTTAATGAACTTAAAAAAGAGTTTACTGTAAAAGTAGAAACTGCCGTTTTTGAAAAAGTTAAAAATCAAATTAAAAAATAAAATAGAATAATGATGAATGTATTTAATTATAAACGATTACTAGGTATCTTCCTTTTTTTAATTGGTTTTTTCGCAAGCGCTCAAGAAATAATTAAAGATAAAGAGCCTCAAAAAACTCCTGTTACCCAACAAAAAAGACAAAAAGTGGATGGAATTGTTGCTACTGTTGGTGATTATATTGTCTTGGATTCTGATATTGATAAAGCCTTTTTAGAAATTGAAAGTTCTGGTAATTCTACCAAAGACATTACCCGTTGTCAAATGCTAGGTAAATTACTCGAAGATAAATTGTATGCCCATCAAGCAATTCAAGATTCAATTGTGGTGAAAGACGAAGAAGTTAAAGAAAAGATGAATCAACAGCTTGATTATATGGTTGAGCAATTGAAATCTATGGATAATGTGGTGAAATATTTCAAGAAAAATAGTGAAGATGAATTTAAAACTGAACTTTTTGAAATTTTGAAACAACAAAAATTAGCTTCAGAAATGCAGAAAAAAATTATTGACCCAATTCAAATTACGCCCGAAGAAACCCGAAATTTCTTTAAGAAAATTCCCGAATCAGATAGACCATTATTAGGAGCTGAATTAGAAATGGCTCAAATTGTAATCAATCCCAAAGTATCAGAACTTGAAAAACAAGCTGTTGTAAACCGACTGAAAGAGATCAAAAATGAAGTATTAGCCGGCGCTAGTTTTACAACAAAAGCAGTTTTGTATACTGAAGATCCAGGCTCAAGATCCAGTGGTGGGTTTTATAAAATTAATAAAAAAACCCCATTTGTTAAGGAGTTTAAAGATGTGGCTTTTTCGTTGCAAGAAGGCGAAATATCAGATCCTTTTGAAACCGAGTTTGGATTTCACATCATTTATTTAGAGAAAATTAAAGGACAGGATTTAGAGTTGCGTCACATTTTGATGGCAGCAAAGATTACTCCTGATGCTTTGAAAGAAGCAAAAGAAAAAATAGAAATAATTAGAAAGCGTATTCTAGATAAAGAAATAACTTTTACAGAAGCAGCAAGAGCATTCTCTGATGAAAAAGAAACACGTGCAAACGGAGGGACTTTAATTAATCCAAAAACTCAAGATACGCATTTTGAGTTAACCAAAATGGATCCTGAATTTTACTCTCAAGTTTCAAATATGAATAATGGTGATATATCGCCAGTTATTTTAGATGAAGATCCTAAAGCTGGTAAAAGATATAAAATCATTACAGTAACTAATAAAATCGAACAACATATTGCTGATTTTAGTAAAGATTATACAAAAATTAAAGATTTGGCTCTTAAAGAAAAACAAATCAATGCGATTGCAAAGTGGTCAGAAGCAAAAATTAAAGAAACTTATATTAAAATTAATGGCGAATATTCAAATTGTGAATATGCAAATAATTGGTTAAAGAAATAATAAATTATTACTATGTCTGATGTAGCTGCAATACAAAGTTTAGTTCAAAAAAGAATCGAACTAAAGAAAGAAATTTCCAAAATTATTATTGGGCAAGATTTGGTTGTTGACCAAGTTTTGTTAAGTATTTTTTCTGGAGGGCATGCACTTTTAGTTGGAGTTCCCGGTTTGGCTAAAACCT
Organism: Flavobacterium sp.; assembly: GCA_044374815.1. Taxonomy (GTDB): domain Bacteria; phylum Bacteroidota; class Bacteroidia; order Flavobacteriales; family Flavobacteriaceae; genus Flavobacterium. The sequence continues at coordinate 1,626 of JBILNU010000086.1, read as the reverse complement.
TAATGGTAAATACCATTTCGCAAGCTTTAGGATTGGCTTTCAAACGCATTCAGTTCACACCCGATTTAATGCCTTCAGATATTTTAGGAAGTGAAATACTTGATGAAAACCGTCAGTTTAAATTTATTAAAGGACCTATTTTTTCAAATATTATCCTTGCCGATGAGATCAATAGAACCCCTCCAAAAACCCAAGCAGCACTGTTAGAAGCAATGCAAGAGCGTTCGGTTACTATTGCTGGGCAAAATTATAAATTAGATTTACCTTATTTTGTTTTAGCAACACAAAACCCAATTGAACAAGAAGGGACATACCCTTTACCTGAAGCGCAATTAGACCGTTTTATGTTTGCTATTAAATTAGATTATCCTTCGTTTGCTGAGGAAGTAGAGGTTGTTAAAAGCACAACTTCAGATTCAAAACCAACAATTATCCCTTTGTTTTCTGCACAAGAAATCGTCGATTTTCAACACCTAATTCGCAGAATTCCTGTTGCCGATAATGTGATTGAATATGCTGTTACTTTGGTGAGTAAAACCCGTCCAGATAATGCGCTATCCAATGAATATGTAAAAAATTATTTAGATTGGGGTGCTGGTCCTAGAGCTTCTCAAAATTTAATTTTAGCAGCTAAAGCCAATGCAGCTTTTAACGGAAAATTCTCCCCTGATATTGAAGATGTTAAAGCAGTTGCTGTTGGAATACTTCGTCATAGAATTATCAAAAACTACAAGGCAGATGCCGAAGGAATTACTGAAGAAATGATTATCAATAAATTATTGTAAAAGATAGTTTATACAATTTAAACCCCTAACTCTATTTATGGTTAGGGGTTTTTGTTTTTTGTCGATTTCTTAAATAAATCAACATTTTTTATTTTTTGACTGTTAAAATGCTATTTCGATAAAAAATACATATTTAAAATAGCTTTTTCGCAAATAATTAAAATCAAAGAACTTATTTGACTAAAAATTTTTTAAAACTTTATCGTTTTAGTAAATTTGCGTTGTAAATAAATAAACCAAATACATTATGGCTTTTGATATTGAAATGATTAAAAAAGTGTATGCTACGATGGCAGAACGTGTTGACAAAGCACGTGAGTTAGTTGGTCGTCCGTTAACACTTTCTGAAAAGATTTTATATTCACATTTATGGGAAGGAAAGCCTTCTCAGTCTTTTTCTAGAGGAAAAGATTATGTTGATTTTGCCCCAGATAGAGTAGCTTGCCAAGATGCAACAGCTCAAATGGCTTTATTACAATTCATGCATGCCGGAAAGAAAACAGTTGCTGTTCCTACAACTGTGCATTGTGATCACCTAATACAGGCGAAAGTTGGTGCTACGACTGATTTAGCTGTAGCCAATTCGCAATCAAAAGAAGTTTTTGATTTCCTTTCTTCTGTTTCAAACAAATACGGAATTGGTTTTTGGAAACCAGGTTCTGGAATTATTCACCAAATTGTTTTAGAAAATTATGCATTTCCTGGTGGAATGATGATCGGTACCGATTCTCATACTGTAAATGCAGGTGGATTAGGTATGTTAGCAATTGGTGTTGGAGGTGCTGATGCAGTAGATGTAATGTCAGGTATGTCTTGGGAATTAAAATTTCCAAAGCTTATC
>JBILNU010000085.1:0-8288 GCA_044374815.1 Flavobacterium sp. | reverse complement strand
AGCATTTGCCCATCGTGCATATACAAAACCGAATATTTCTTGGATGCCGAATAATTTTCAGGTAACCAAACATCAACATTTCTAGAAGTAACATATTTAGATTGAAAATTTTCTATTCGTTCAACAATCCCTCCTGCTACTTTTGGTAAGGATTGCGCGATTACAGTACTAGCAAATAATAAACAAGCTATATTTTTAATATTCATAGTAATAAGGTATTAATTTAAAACAAATTTAAATAAATCTTGTTGCTATTTAAAAATAAATGATTATATTTAAGTTTCCCCGCACTACTATTACTTAGTCTACTAGTTAACTGTTGAATGTAATTGATAACTCAGTAAATAGTAACAAATGCAAAAAAAGTACTTTAAGTTTTTGATTTTAACCTGTATTATTATTTTGGTTTATGGCATTGGAAATTATTTCCCGCTTGAAATAATCAAACCCAATTACCCCGAAACCGATGTATTGAATAAATCTGAATACTACCGGTTCATCGTATCTATAATTTCTGCCTTCATAACCTTGTGTGCGGTCTTAGTTGCTTTGTTTAAAGATGATTTAAGAGAATATTGGAAAAGACCCCGACTTATTTTAAGTAAGCCGAGTCAAATTACGATTGAAGGATTTGATGATCACGAAACCGAGTCAACGAACAGGGCTTTGGTAGCCAATAAATACATTTCAAGAATTGAAATACAAAACATTGGAAATATTTCGTCAATTAACACCGAGCTGCTAATTGAAAAACTAGAATTTAAGGCCAAAGATTCCACCATAATTCAGGAAATAGAATGTTACGGGAAATCATTACCTTGGAATGGTACCGAATCAACTACCATGGTCTTGCCTGCCGGTGTAAAGCGATTGATAGATATTGTATTCATTACCGTGCCCGAAAAAATCTCCAAACCTGACTCCAGTACCGTAACGAGTCCGTCTAAAATTATGATTGGAGGGATTACCAATCACATTGATAAAAATAACGGCACTTGGCTTGCAACTTTTGGATTGTATTCTCAAAATCACAGTTTGGTGACTTTTAAAGTTGAAATAGAATGGTCTGGAATATGGAAATCAAGATTAGCCGAATTCAAATCCCAATATCAAATAAAACTCTAATAAAATGAAAAAGGTATATTTAATTCAGTATCGTTCGTTCGACAACCAACTATTTGAAAATAAGGTAAAAATGTTGGGTGAATGGGTAAAATATTTTTCAGATAATTGGATTGTTTCAAGCGAATTGAGCGCCAAAGAGATTTACGAAAAAATCACCGAGGGAAACGAGAACAAAAGTATTATTGTAATTGAAATCAGTACTGAAAACTACTATGGCCGTATGGATCCTAAGATTTGGAACTTTCTAAAAGCCCGCAAAAAAAGGAAACCTTAATTGCAGTTCCATTTAAAATTGGATAATTTATCTTTTGTGCTTTCTGTTAAATTATAATGCCACCACTCCGTACTGAAAGCTTTGAAGTTGTGTTTAAGCATTACTTCTTTTAAGTAAGCCCTGTTTTTAAGTATTCTTCTAGGAAAACCTTGATAATTGTGACTTGCCTCCGGTCCAAAAAAGTCAAATGGCGTTCCCATATCTAATTCTCTTCCGGTTTCATCAACCAAGGTAAGGTCCAAGGCACCACCTCTATTGTGAACCGAACCTTTATTGGGATCGGCAACATAATCAGCATTGGGAACCAATTGCCACATTTTCTTTTGAATATCTAAAGGACGATAACAATCAAAGAGTTTGATACGGTAGCCTTTTTGCATGAATTCGGCATTGGCTGCTTTTAAATATTTTATGGTTTTCAATCTCAAATAACAATCAGCACAATCGTATACTTTTTGTTTCATGAAATTATCATTGGTTGCATATTTCATATCCAAAACAAAATCTGAACCAAAATCGGTTAGTTTCACAAAAGTAGTATCACTAATACCTTCATACATGGCAATAGAATTCCCATTGATGTAGTTGTTTTTCAATACCCGGTTTGATTTGTAATTCGCCATTTCGGCAGTTTTACAGCCCACCATAGTCAAAACTAGGAAACTAAATACAATAATTAAGTTGAAACGCATAAACGAATTTGAAAAAAAATATATTTAATATATAACAAATTAATACAAAAAAAAACGCTTAAGCAAGCTTAGCGTTTTTTAAATTTTAATTATTCATTCGTGATCCCAGAAGGATTCGAACCTTCGACCTACTGCTTAGAAGGCAGTTGCTCTATCCAGCTGAGCTATGGAACCATTTTAGCTTTAAGAAAACTAAAGTCGGGGTGGCAGGATTCGAACCTGCGGCCTCCTGCTCCCAAAGCAGGCGCGATAACCGGGCTACGCTACACCCCGAGGTGTAAAAAGCGGAGAGTAAGGGATTCGAACCCTTGGTACAGTTTCCCATACGCATGTTTAGCAAACATGTCCTTTCGGCCTCTCAGGCAACTCTCCAAAATCTTTATATCTGTAAGAACGTTTTTCTTAAAGCGGTTGCAAATGTAAGGTATACTTATAATATTTACAACATTTTATTTTCTTTTTTTAATTATTAATCTTCAAAATAAATGAATTCCTTAAAAATCAAATATATAGAAACTACGATTTAATATTCATTAAAATTATATCGATTATCTTTAACTTAAAAACCTATTTTCTGTAAAAAATAGTAGATTTGCAAAACAAACAAATAAATTACAACGAATAAACTCTATCATTATGAATACTAAAATAGTAATTGTAGCCGCTGCAAGAACTCCAATTGGAAGTTTCATGGGCGCTTTATCTTCTGTTCCTGCTCCGCATCTTGGTGCAGCAGCAATAAAAGGAGCTATGCAAAAAATTAACCTTGACCCTAATTTGGTTGATGAAGTATTCATGGGTAATGTGGTTCAAGCGGGAGTTGGACAAGCTCCGGCAAGACAAGCAGCATTGTTTGCAGGTCTTTCTAATGAGGTGGTTTGTACAACTGTGAATAAAGTTTGTGCCTCTGGTATGAAATCAATTATGATGGGAGCGCAAGCTATTATGGCTGGTGATGCAGAAATTGTAGTTGCGGGTGGAATGGAAAACATGAGCAGTATTCCGCATTATGTCCACATGAGAAACGGAGTAAAATTTGGCCCAACAACCCTGATGGACGGAATGCAAAAAGACGGTTTGGTTGATGCATACGATAATAATGCTATGGGTGTTGCTGCCGATTTATGTGCTTCAGAACACAAAATCTCTCGTGAAGAGCAAGATGCTTTTGCAATTGAATCGTATGAAAGATCAGCAAAAGCTTGGGAAGCTGGAAAATTTGATTCGGAAATAGTACCCGTAGCGGTTCCGCAAAGAAAAGGAGATCCTATTTTAGTTACCAAAGACGAAGAATACACTAATGTAAAATTAGATAAGATCCCAACATTAAATGCTGTATTTACCAAAGACGGAACGGTTACTGCTGCCAATGCTTCTACCATAAATGATGGCGCTGCCGCTGTAATATTAATGAGTGAAGAGAAAGCAAAAATCATGGGACTTACTCCCCTAGCCTATATAAAATCCTATGCCGATGCGGCTCAAGAGCCAAAGTGGTTTACTACTGCTCCTGCAAAAGCAGTGAAAAAAGTATTAAGCAAAGCCAATTTAGAACTAAGCGATGTAGATTATTTTGAATTTAACGAAGCTTTTTCGGTTGTAGGTTTAGCTAATGCTAAATTATTAGGATTGAGCACCAATAACATCAATGTGAATGGTGGTGCAGTTTCTTTAGGACACCCACTAGGATGTTCTGGCGCACGAATTGTGGTTACCTTATTAAATGTGTTGAAACAAAACAATGCCAAAACAGGTGTTGCTGCTATTTGTAATGGCGGCGGTGGTGCTTCGGCTATTGTTATCGAAAATATTTAATTCCGATTTGGATGTTTGGAATATGTAATTTATCTATAATCCCATTACGATCTGAACCAAGCGATCGCAGTGAAATAGTTTCTCAAGTTTTGTTTGGGGAACATTTTGCTGTGCTTGAAAAAAACAAGCAATGGACAAAAATAAAATTGCATTTTGATAATTATGAAGGTTGGATTGATTGCAAACAATTTCAAACAATTACCAAAGAAAATTATGATCTACTAAGCAATCAGGATATTATACTTAATGCTGATTTAGTAGAATACATTTCAATTTCAGACAATTCTTTAATTCCAATTACACTTGGTGCTTCTTTGTCATTTATAGACATTCCAGAAATTAATACAAAGAATTACCAATTTGAAGGATTAAAAGCAACAGGAGTAAAGGCTAAATCAAATATTGTAGCAACGGCTTACTTGTATTTAAATGCTCCTTATTTATGGGGCGGAAAAACACCATTCGGAATTGACTGTTCTGGTTTTACGCAAATGGTTTACAAGCTTAATGGATACCAATTATTGCGTGATGCCTCCCAACAAGCTACCCAAGGTGAAGTTTTGAGTTTCATTGAAGAAAGTGAACCAGGAGATTTGGCTTTCTTTGACAACGAAGAAGGACATATTATTCACGTAGGAATTATGCTCGAAAACAATTACATCATCCATGCCAGTGGAAAAGTTCGTGTAGATCGCCTGGACCACCTGGGTATTTACAATGCAGAAACCAACAGACACACCCACCGACTTCGTGTGATTAAGAAAATTATATAAAAAAAACCGATGTTAAACATCGGTTTTTTTTTAAAGAATAAATTATTTTTTCTTTTTTGATTTTGATTTTCTTTTAGCTTTTTTATTTGCCTTTGCTTTAGCTTTGGCTTTTTGTTTTTTTGCTTTTTTTCGTTTTTTGGCTTTAAGCTTTTTTTGTTTGCTTTTATCTTTTTTCTTTTCTTTCTTCTCTTTCTTTTGTTTTTTTTCAGAAACTGCAACCGTTTTTTCTTCTTCAACAGGGGATGCAACATTTTCTAATGTTTCAACAACTTCAGCTTTTATTTCTTCTATTTGAACTTCAACAGCTTCAACTTCTTGAACCTCTGTTTTTACAGCTCTGGTTCGAGTTCTAGGTTTAGCAGGTGTTTTTTCAACTGTTTTAATTTCACTACTAGACTCAATATTTTCTATTGAATCTGTATTTACTTCTTTTGTAGGTGTTGTTTTGTTTGTCATTTTCGTTGTTAATTTATAGTAAATTCAATGTAAATTTATCGTTAACAAATGTATAACAAAAAAACAATAGGTCAATGTTAAGTTTTCATTCTAAGCAAAAACTTAACATTGAATAAAAAAACCTCTTAATCAATTAAGAGGTTTTTATAGATTATCTATAAGAAAATTATTATAAAAATAAAGCCAACAAATAATAGATTGCAGCGGCCAATACTGCAGAAACCGGAATAGTTAAAATCCAAGCCCAAAGTAATTTTACAGTTACACCCCATCGAACCGCAGAAACCCTTTTAGTAACTCCAACTCCAATGATAGAACCGGTAATAGTATGTGTAGTGGAAACCGGAATTTTAAAATGTTCGGTAGTAAATAAAGTCAACGCTCCGGCCGATTCGGCTACTACTCCTTCAAAGGCATTTACTTTAGTGATTTTAGAACCCATGGTTTTAACAATCTTCCATCCTCCACTTAAAGTTCCGGCTGCAATTACAGAATAACAAGCAATCGGAATCCATTCTGGCATATTGGCTTTAATACCTAATTCTTCATTTGGAAGAATCACATTTAAATCAAACCAACCATCAGACATATTAAAGTTTGGATGTGTTCTTAAAAATACAGCTACGGCAGCTGCGATGATACCCATAACTTTTTGAGAATCATTTCCTCCGTGTCCTAAACTAAAAGCTGCAGAAGAAAGTAATTGCATCTTTTTTAAAATTTTCTCTGCTTTGGCAGTAGAAATAAAGCTAAAGGCCAAACTAAATAGTGCTAAACTATAAAATATAACCCCAACAAGTAACCACTTAATATTACTTGTTTCACTTAAAACCGCTAAATAATAGTTTTCAAATCGAGGTTTTTCTATTTCAAATATCATTACTGTGGATAAAAACCAAAACACAAATCCCATTAATATTAAAGTAAATATTTTAGGCAATACTAGTTTTTTTGACGCATACATCATCCAAATAGAAATGAAATACGAAATAATCATCCCCAACAAAGGAGCTAATACAATAAAGGCAATAACGATAGCTACCCCAGAAGGCAAACCTCCGTTTTCACCTGGCTTGTACCAATTCACTACATGAAATCCAGCATGCGCAATTGCAGCACCTGCAAAACCTCCAATTAAAGTATGGGATGAGGAGGATGGAATTCCTTTCCACCAGGTAATTAAATTCCAAATTATCGCGGCTATAATTCCAGCAAGGATTACGGTCAAATCAATGTTTTCAGATTTAGCAGTTTTTGCTACGGTATCGGCAACGCCAAATCCAAATACCCAATAGGCTAAAAAGTTGAAAAAGGCAGCCCATAAAACTGCTTGAAATGGAGTCAATACCTTCGTTGCAACAATAGTAGCAATGGAATTGGCTGCATCATGAAAACCATTTATATAATCAAATATAAGTGCAAGAATTATAATAACAATTAGTAAAGTCATACGAAAACAATAAGTTTATTGTTATTAATTAAGAATGTTTAACTGAAATTTGCTCAATTACGTTAGAAACACTTTTGCATTTATCTGAAGCCGATTCTAATGCAGAAAGCACTTCTTTATATTTAATAATGTTTTTAACATCGGTTTCGTTTTCAAAAATATCAGATACCGCTTTATCAAAAACTACATCTGCTTTACTTTCTAACTTATTAATTTTTTTACAAGTTTCTTTAATTAACTTAGCGTTATTAATGTTTTTTAATTGAATAATGCCTTCATGAATTAACTGACAAGCTTCTAAATTAATTTCGGTTAGTTTGCGAATTGATTTCGTTATTTTTTCAACTTGATACAATCGCATTCTACTTGCACCTCCATGCATATAATCTGCTACATTATCAATTGCTTTTATTAATGCATGTATATCCTCTCTATCAAATGGAGTTATGAAGTTTTTACTCAACTCCAAATTAGTTTTGTGTGTAATTTCTTCAATTGTAATTTCAAGATCTTCAATTTTTTTGAAATATTCTTCTCTTTCTGAAACCGGCACATTTACAGCTTCATGAAGAGTTTCGGCCAATACTACAAGGTTTGCGGATGCAAGTTCAAAAAGAGGGAAGAATTTTTTATCTTTAGGAACAAAATACTGAAAAATATCATTTAAAGTCATTATGAGGTGTTTTTTATACTTGCAAATATATCCCTTTTATGTTAAGTCAATATTAAATTTAATTAAAAAACCAACCGATTATATTTGTACTTGATATGGGGTATTAAATTGGTTTTTGTATTTTAGCCTCATAAATAATTATTTATTCTATGGACATCAACTTCAATAAAAACGAAGACCACAATAAACTTCTTTTATCCGATTTAAAACAGCGTTTTGCAAAAGTAAAATTGGGTGGCGGTGAAAAACGAATTGAAAAATTACATGCCGAAGGCAAAATGACCGCTCGGGAGCGAATTGATTATTTATTGGATGCAAAAGCAAATGCTATAGAAATTGGTGCTTTTGTTGGTGACGAAATGTACGCAGAACATGGAGGCTGTCCTTCAGGTGGTGTGGTGGTGAAAATTGGATATATTAAAGGGAAACAATGTATTGTGGTAGCCAATGATGCTACTGTAAAAGCGGGTGCCTGGTTCCCAATTACTGGTAAAAAGAATCTACGTGCCCAAGAAATTGCCATGGAAAATCGTTTGCCAATTATTTATTTAGTTGATTCGGCTGGAGTTTATCTTCCAATGCAAGATGAAATATTTCCTGATAAGGAACATTTTGGTCGTATTTTTAGAAATAATGCCCGAATGAGCAGCATGGGAATCACCCAAATTGCAGCCGTTATGGGAAGTTGTGTGGCTGGAGGTGCTTACCTTCCTATTATGAGTGACGAAGCCATGATTGTAGATAAAACAGGAAGCATCTTTCTTGCTGGAAGCTATTTAGTGAAAGCGGCTATTGGTGAGAATATTGACAACGAAACACTTGGTGGAGCAACTACCCATTGTGAAATTTCGGGGGTAACCGATTATAAAGCGAAAGACGACAAAGATGCATTAGACCGAATTAAAAATATTGTGGGTAAAATTGGCGATTATGACAAAGCCGGATTTAACAGAGAAAAACCTCAAAAGCCTGCTTTAGCTGAAGACGATATCTTTGGAATACTTCCAAAATCCCGTGCGGAACAATACGA